>NZ_WUEI01000115.1 GCF_012911025.1 Azoarcus sp. TTM-91
TCCCCGCACCCTGCCCGAGCCCGGCAGCGCCGGCTTGCTGCTGCTCGGCGGCGCCCTGCTCGCCGCCAGAAAGCTGCGGCCCCGCAGCTGAAGGGCGGAAGCCTGCCGCCACCGCGGCGGGCTGCGCTGGCAGCTGGCGGCCGAGCACCCTCCCGCTGCCAGCGCGCAACACCCGGCGCGGCCAGCCGCAGGCCGGCGTCCCTGCCGCGGTAGGGGCCATACCTCTTAAGCGGCAACGGCCAGGCCCTGCACGCAGCCAAATGGCACCTCCCGGCGGCCGGCGCGCCCCGCTGCCGCGCATCCGCCCTGTTTGACCGCTTCCCCAGAATGGGTTTCTTGGCCGACGCGCTACGCATAAAGTCAGATGCCTTCGTTCTTATCCGGCGCTAGGGTTAGGCATCAGCCCCCCGCAGATGAGAACAGCATGGACAGCCTCACGCTACGTGACGAGGCCGCCGCCGAATGGCTGGCGCACATCGCCGACATGTTGGGCGCCGAAGCGCACGGCATGCTCACCCGCCACCCCGACGGCAGCCACGCGCTGATCTCCCGGGGTCACGAGGAAACGGCTGCCCTCGCCTACCGCGACCACTATTCCCGCCTGGACCCGCTGGCCAGCCTGCTCGCCGTCCGCCCCGCCGGTCGCGCCCTCATCCTGGATACCGACAGCCATCCCGCCTACCTGGCGCAGCAGGAGTTGATGGACGGCTACATCCGCCCCAACGGCATCCGCCATGTGGCCGCCGCCCAGTGGCAGCTGCCGGATGGCTCGCTGCGGCTGCTGGGCTTCCAGCGCTTCGCCGGCGCCGCGCCCTTCAGCGTCGAACAGGGCCGCGAGCTGGACAAGCTCGTTCACCACTGGCGCATCGGCAACGCCATGCCGCCGCCGCTGGGCTTCGACGACAGCGGCACCGGCGCCCGCCGGCGCAATTGCGACATCGCCGCCCAGCTGCCGACGCCGTTGGTGGTAGTGGATGCGCACCTCTCGGTGATCTGGGCCAACCTCGCCGCGCTGGAGGAAAGCGGCGAGCTGTGGAGCGGCCTGCGCAAGCACGGCAACCGCAGCCGCAGTGAGGAGACGCTGCTGCGGCCGTTGCGCCAGTTGGTGCTGGACAGCCTGCGCGACCGCTGCGAGGCCGAAGCGCTGATCGAGACCCGCGCCGCTGCCGGCACCTGGGTCGCCATCGCCAGCCCGCTGATCGGCAAACCCGGCCTCGCGCTGCTGCGGCTCACCGCGGTGCACGGCCAGCCGCGCGGCCTGCGCGCCCGCCTGCAGCGCCTCTACCGCCTCACCGCCGCCGAAGCGGAGCTGGCGGCGATGCTGACCGAAGGCGACAGCCTGGAGCGCATCGCCGAGCAACGCCAGGTGGCGCTGGAGACGGTGCGGGCGCAGCTGAAGTCCGTCTTCCGCAAGACCGGCGCCCACCGCCAGGGCGAACTGGTGAGCTGGGTGGTGAAGCTGGCGCGCGCCTGAGGCCGGCTGGCAAGCGAGACGCGGAAACGGCCGCCCCGCGGCGCTGCGCGGGGCGCCCGGCGGAACCCGTCGGGATTCCTGCAGCAAACAGCCCCGGCCGCCACCGGAAGGCCCACCGCTCAGCGCGGTGGGCGGCAAACGGGCGCGCCAGGAAGCCGGAAGGCCGGCCGGCGGCCCTCAGCCGCGGAGGACCGCTTCCTCGACCGGCGGCGGCGCCTTCACCACCCGGTTGCGGCCGGCGCGCTTGGCCTCGTACAGCGCATGGTCGGCGCGCTTCAACAGCGCACCGGCGTCGCCATCCAGCCTTGAGGCCAGGGCCAGGCCGACACTGATGGTGATGCCGCCCACTTCGGCGAACTCGGCTGCCGCCACCGCTGCGCGTATCTTCTCCGCCACTGCCAGCGCGCCCTGCTCGCCACCGGCCTCCGGCAGCAGCACCACGAACTCCTCGCCGCCGTAACGGGCAACGAAGTCACTGCTGCGGGTGTTTTGCTGCAGCAGCCCGGCCAGCCGCTTCAGCGCCGCATCGCCCACGGCGTGGCCGTAGTCGTCGTTCACCCGTTTGAAGTGGTCGGCGTCGATGATGAGCAGCGCGTACGGCTCGCAGTCGCGCAGGAAAAGCTGCTGGCATTCGGCCAGGCGCTCGTCGAAGCGGCGGCGGTTGAACACGCCGGTCAGGCCGTCGCGGACGGCCAGGCGGGAAAGCGCTTCGTTAGCGCGGGTGAGCGCGTCGGTGCGCTGCTGCACCGTCAGCTCCAACGAGGCATTGGCTTCGCGCAGCGCGCGCTCCTTGTCCAGCAGGGAGCGCGTCATCTCCTGCAAGGCCTGGCTGAGCTGGGCGATCTCGCGCACCGCCTGGTCGCGCGGAATGGCAAAGCCCTGGGCGCCGGCCCGCAGTTGCTGGGCAGCCTGCGCCAGCTGCTCTATCGGCCGGCTCACCCGCTGCGCCAGACGATAGGCCACCACACCGGACACCGCCGCCGCCAGCACGCCCAGCAACAGCAGCCGGTCGCGCAGATCATGGGCGGATGCCAGCGCCACCGCGAGGGGCTGGCGCACCGCGATGGACCAGCCCAGCCCCGGGGCGCTGCGCATGCCCACCGGCATCGCCCGGGTGAGATAGTCGCCGCCGTCGGACCAGCTACCGGCCCCGGCCGCCAGGTCGCCCTGGTAACGGGTGCCGATCAGGCGCTCCGGGTACAGTACCTCGCCCCTGGCGTTGACGATCAGCACCTCCGCCTCCCGCTGCATGTCCTGCAGGGCCACGGTGGATTCCACCAGCCCGGTCACCCAGCTCCAGTGGGCATGCGCCCCCAGCACCCCGATGAGAGTGCCGTGCTCGTCGCGTATCGGCGCGGCGAAATCGATGAAGCGCAGCGGTTCCCCGGTCGCACTGCCCGGCAGCAGCTTGGCCAGCAGCACCGCCTCGTGCAGGTCGCCGGTGTAAGGCCCCTTCAACGCCTCCTGGAACCAGGGCCGGCTGCCCACCGACTGCTTGACCAGCAGTTCGCCAACCGCCTGCCGCACCTTGCCCTCGGCATCCGCCACGCCCATCCAGGCGTACTCCGCGTGCGCCCTTGCCCGCTGCTCCATCGATCTGAGCAGGGCAGGCGCGTCCAGGTCGCCGCGGGTGAAATGGGGCGCCTGGCTGAGCAGGGTGATTTCGAGCTGGCGCTCGTGCAACTGGTCTGCCAGCAGAATGGCCGCCGCCCTGGCGGTACCCAGCAGCGCATCGCCACTGGCCTGTTGCATCTGCCCGGTGGCGATGCGGCCGACGTAGATGCCGGCGCTGAGCAGGGTGAGCAGCGAAAGGCCGGCGAACCACAGGGCGAGGCGGCTGCGCAGGCTGGCCTTGGGGGCGGAAGAAGCAGGGAGTCCGGCGTTCACGGCGGCAGCGGTTCCAGCGGTCCTCCGGGCGACGGAGGTGGCAAGGCGGCGCGCTCGGGCCGCCAGCCGGTTTGAAAGTCACCCGGAGACCGGGACGGCGTGTTTGCTGCTTCTCGTGCGGTACCGGCCATGCGGGGACATGGCTTGTCCGTTTTGCGACGGGTGCGGCTCCTGCCGCCTGCGCTCAGCGCCGGCGGGCGAAGAAACGCCCGAGCAGCGAACTGCTCCCTTGCTCGCTGCGAAACTGCGCCGCGTAGCGCTTGTCCTCGACCAGGATGTGATTCACCAGCCAGTCGCGGAGGAAATGGATCAGCTCCAGGCTGATGGTGCGCCCCGCATGCGCCGCCTCCTTCTCTTCCATCAGCTTGCGCACGAACTTCTGGTGGTAGGCCACATGGCCGTCGAAGTCCGGATAGCCGATGGAGCGCATGAAGGTCTCTTCCTCGGTGAAATGCAGCACCGTGTAGTGCTCCAGATCTTCAAGGATGGTGTTCAGGCGGCGCCCCTCGGCATTGTCGAGGATGGCCGCCCACAGGCGGTTCATGATGTCGAACAACATCTTGTGCTGGCGGTCGATCTCTTCCAGGCCCAGCGCATAGCTGTCCTGCCATACCACCAGCGTCGTATTCTTTCTCATTGCAGATTCTTGCCTCGAACCGGCGCCGGCCGTGGACATCACGGCCGGCTGATGGCGAATTTCAGTTTCAGGGGCGAAGATCTGCGGATGCGTCTGCATCTGCGGCGATCTCCGTCCCGCCCGGCATAAAGCAAACGGAATGCCGAGCGGGGCAGGAGATTAGCCGAGGAAATCATTCAAGCTTTTGACTTATATCCAAATAGGTACGATCTCCTGCGCCGGTCCAACGTGGGGGTTCAGCGCGCGGCGCTCACCCGCCACACCACGTTGCCGACATCGTCCGCCACCAGCAGTCCGCCGCGGGCGTCGATGACCACGCCCACCGGCCGGCCCAGCGCTTCGCCCTCGGCATTGAGGAAGCCGGTGAGCACATCCACCGGCATGCCCTGCGGCCGGCCGTCGGCGAAGGGCACGAAGATCACCTTGTAGCCACTGTGCGGCTTGCGGTTCCAGGAGCCGTGCTGGCCGATGAAGGCGCCCTCGGTGAAGGGCGCCGGCAGCCGGGAGCCGTTGGCAAAGCACAGGCCCAGCGAGGCGGTGTGGGAGCCGAGGGCGTAGTCGGGCACGATGGCGGCCGCCACCAGCTCCGGCCGCTGCGGCTCCACCCGCTCGTCCACATGCTGGCCGAAGTAGCTGTAGGGCCAGCCGTAGAAGCCGCCGTCCTTCACCGAGGTCATGTAGTCCGGCACCAGGTCGTTGCCCAACTCGTCGCGCTCGTTCACCGCGGTCCACAAGGTGCCCGTGCGCGGTTCCCAGTCCATGCCCACCGGGTTGCGCAGGCCGGAGGCGAACAGCCGGCTGCGGCCGCTGGCGGCGTCGATTTCGAGGATGGCGGCGCGGTTCTCCTCCGCCTCCATGCCGTTCTCGGCGATGTTGCTGTTGGAGCCGACCGAGACATAGAGCTTGCTGCCATCCTTGCTGGCGACCACGTTCTTGGTCCAGTGGTAGTTGATGCCCGCCGGCAGGTCGGCCACCTTCTCGCCCGGCGCGGTGATCTCGGTCTGGCCCTCGCGGTAGGGGAAGCGCATCAAGGCATCGGCGTTGGCCACGTACAGAGAGTCGCCGACCAGCACCATGCCGAAGGGCGAGGACAGGTTCTGCAGGAAGGCGGTCTTGAACTCGGCCACGCCGTCGCCGTCCGCATCGCGCAGCAGGCTGATGCGGTTGGCGCTCTCGGTAACCGCGCCGCCGCGCTTCATGAACAGGCCGCGCACCCACTCCACCGGCCCGCCGGCGCTCTCCTTGGGCGGGCGGTTGCTCTCCGCCACCAGCACGTCGCCATTGGGCAGCACGTACAGCCAGCGCGGATGGTCCAGCCCGCGGGCAAAGGCGTCCACCTGCAGGCCGGCGGCCGGCACCGGCCTGGTGTCGCCCTCCCAGCCCTTGGCCGGGGCGACGTTGATGGTGGGCAACAGCGAGCGCTCCGGGGCGGGCAGCTCGGGCGCCGGGCCGTAGCCGATGGGCGCGTCCGGCACGGCCTGGGCGGATGCCGCGGCGCTGGCGGCGAGGGCGACAGCCAGGGAAATGCGCCGGACGAAGCCGGCGGGACGGCGGAGGACAAGGCTGGACATGGATGGGGTCTCCTCTAGGGGTGGGCCAGCGCGCCGCCATAGCAACGTATCGCGCGCAAGTGCCTGCTGCAGCTGGGGAAAGGCCACTGGTTAGGTAGGAGGCGAGGCCCGCGGTTCAATTGCAGCCGCATATCGCCGCCGAGCCGCATGGATATGCAGGAACAGGCTTTGCAGGCTGCCGCCGGCCGTGGCCGGCTGGCATGCGGCGCGGACCGGCAGGGAGCCGGCCGTGCCAGCAGCCGGAAGCGCCCCCGGCCCCGGCGGCGCGGGCCGGCGCGGGCGCCGCCGCGGAGCGCTGATGCAGCCTCCTGCCCTGCGTCGCGGCAAAACGCACATAAGCGCTCGGAATCGAGCAAAAATGATATAAATCATCGTCGTGCAGCCCTTGCCGGCCGCCCCTTCCGAAAGCTTTCCTGGCCATGAGCACCTCCCGCGTTTCTCCCGTTTCCACCCACGATGTGAACTTCCACGATCTCTTCCAGCTGGCGCCGATCTCGCTGTGGCTGGAGGATTTCTCGGCGATCAAGGCGCTGTTCGACGACTGGCGCTCCGCCGGCATCGCCGACATCGACGCCTACTTCGCCGCCTTCCCGGAACAGGTGGAAGCCTGCTCGGCGGCGATCCGGGTGCTGGACGTGAACCAGCGCACCCTGCAGATGTTCGGCGCCCGCGACCTCGCCAACCTGGTGGCCAACCTGGGCTCGGTCTTCCGCGACGACATGCATGACCAGCACGCCCGCGACATGGCCGCGCTGTGGAAGGGGCACGCCGGCTTCAACAGCCAGAGCGTGAACTACGCGCTGGACGGCCGCCGCATCGACGTGCAGGTGAATGCCCGCATCCTCCCCGGCCATGAGCATGACTGGAAGCGGGTGATGATTTCGCTGGAGGACATCTCCGACAAGGTTTCCGCCCAGCGTGGGCTGAAGTTCTCCGAGCAATACGCCCGCGGCCTGTTCGAACACTCGCCGGTGTCACTGTGGGTGGAGAACTTCAGCGGCGTGCGCCACCTGCTGCAGGGCGTACGCGACGCCGGCATCACCGACTTCCGCGTCTTCCTGGATGTACACCCGGAGTTCGTCGGCCGCTGTATCCAGGAAATCCAGGTGGTGGACGTGAACCAGCAGACGCTGACGCTGTTCGGCGCCCACAGCAAGGAGGAGTTGCTGGCCAACCTGGACAAGGTGTTCCGCGACGACATGCACGAGCATTTCACCGGCCAGTTGCTGGACCTGTGGAACGGCAAGCTGATGCACCAGCGGGAGACGGTGAACTACGCCCTGGGCGGCAGCGAGGTGAACGTCTTCCTGCAGTTCTCGGTGCTGCCCGGCCACGAAGACAGCTGGGACCGGGTGCTGATCGCGCTGACCGACATCACCGCGCGCAAGAAGGCGGAGGCCTACCTGGAGTTCCTCGGCCGCCACGATGCCCTCACCAAGCTCTACAACCGCGCTTATTACGACGAGGAGCTGATGCGGCTGGCGCGCAAGGGCCCCTACCCCATCAGCGTGGTCATCGCCGACCTCAACGGCCTCAAGACCTCCAACGACACCATGGGCCACGCCGCCGGCGACGGCCTGCTGCGGCGTGCCGGCGAGGTGCTGAAGAAGGCGGTGGGCGACGGCGTGTGCGCGGCGCGCATCGGCGGCGACGAGTTCGCGGTGCTGCTGCCCGGAGTGGACGAGCGCGGCGCGCAAGAGGTAGTGAACCGCATCAACGCGGTGACCACGCTCAACAACCAGTTCTACACCGGTGCGCCGCTCAGCTTCTCGCTGGGCGTCGGCACCTGCGAACAGGACCAGCCGCTGTCCAAGGCCATCCATGCCGCCGATGCGCAGATGTACGCCGTCAAGCGCGAGTTCTACGCCACCGAGGGCAAGGACAGACGGCACTGAGATCCGGGCGGCAGCCGGTTCCACAGTGACGCAGGACGGTCGGCCTGGCCCGACGGCGAAGCGCCGGGCGCCGCTTGCGCATCCCTCGCGCGGTCAGCAGCCCCCGGCAGCGCAGCTGCCGGCCTCTCCGCCGTGCGAAGAGCGGCCCACGAAAACGGCAAGCCAAGGCTGACCTCAGTTCTCCCTCGCACCCTCTCCCTCGCTCCCTCTCCCGCCCGCCTCTTCAGCCGCCAGGGGCAAACGCGGCGTCGGGCAAGGCCAGCCGCCCCACCTCCGCCGCCCTGCAGCGCATCACCTTCCACCACGCCGGCAGCAGCCTGCGCACCTCCGGCTGCCAGTAGCGGTCGTCGATGAGATGGACGCAGCCGCGATCCTGCGGCGTACGTATCACCCGCCCGGCGGCCTGCACCACCTTCTGCAGGCCGGGGTAGAGATAGGCGTAGTCGTAGCCGGCGCCGAACAGCGCCTGCAGGCGGCGGCGCATCTCCTCGTTCAGCGGGTTGATCTGCGGCAGGCCCAGGGTGGCGATGAAGGCGCCCACCAGGCGCTCGCCCGGCAGGTCTATGCCTTCGCCGAAGGCGCCGCCCAGCACCGCGAAGCCGATGCCGCGGCCCCCCTCCTGGAAGCGGGCTAGGAATGCCGCCCGCGCCGCCTCGTCCATGCCCGGCGCCTGCGCCCACGTGGGAATCCGCGGCCAGGCTGCGGCGAAGGCCTCATGCGCCTGGCGCAGGTAGTCGTGGCTGCTGAAGAAGGCCAGGTAGTTGCCCGGTCGCCGGCCGAATTGCGCCGCCATCAGCCCGACCAGCCCGGGCAGGCTGCGCTGGCGGTGCCGGTAGCGGGTGGAGAGGTCGGCGATCACCCTCAGCTCCAGCTGCTCCGCGCGGAAGGGCGACTCCACTTCGACGCGGGCGTGGTCCGCCGGCAGGCCGAGCAGGTCGGCATGGTAGTGCGCCGGCTGCAGCGTGGCGGAGAACAGCACCGCGCAGTGGGCGCCGCGCAGCCGCGGGCCGAGGAAGGGCGCCGGCAGCAGGTTGCGCAGGCCGACGCGCGCCTGCACCCGGCCGCGAGGAGCCGGGCGCGGCTCCAGGTCGAAGAAGGAATGTTCGCCGAAATCCTCCGCCAGGCGGCAGAAGCGCAGCATGTCGAAGTGGAAGCGCAGCAGCTCCGGCGCGATGCCTTCCGGCTGCTCGGCGAGCTGCTCGCCCACCGCCGCCACGGTCTGCTGCAGGGCATCGAGCAGTTGGGCTGGCGACTGCGCCAGCACGCTGTGGCCGGCCCCGGCGTGTTCCCGCGCCAGCGCGTTCCACTGCCGCTGCAGCTGGCGCAGCGGGGTTTTGAGCGTTGCCGGCGCCAGTTTCCTGGCGAGGTCGAAGTCGCGCGGCTCCAGCACCGCGCTGTACATCGCGCGGCCGCGCTCTATCAGGTTGTGGGCTTCATCCACCAGCAGCGCCACACGCCACTCGCGGAGCTGGGCCAGGCCGTGGAGCAAGGCGCCGGCGTCGAAATAGTAGTTGTAGTCGCACACCACCACGTCGGCCCAGCGGCACAGTTCCTGCGCCAGGTAGTAGGGACACAGGCGGTGGGCTGCGGCCAGTTGCCGCAGCGTGGCGCGATCCAGCCGGGCGGTCCGCAAGGCCACCTCGCGCGCCGCCGGCAGGCGGTCGTAGAAGCCGCGGGCGAGCGGGCAGCTGTCGCCATGGCAGGCCTTGTCCGCATGCTCGCAGGCCTTGTCGCGGGCGATGTGTTCCAGCACCCGCGGGCGGCTGGTGGACCACTGCGCGCCAAGCTGGTCCAGCGCGTCCAGCGCCAGCTGGCGGCCGGGCGTCTTGGCGCTGAGGAAGAACAGGCGGTCCAGCTTCTGCGTCGGCATGGCCTTGAGCAGCGGGAACAGCGTGCCCAGGGTCTTGCCGATGCCGGTGGTGGCCTCGGCCATCAGGCAGCGGCCGTCGCGGGCGGCGCGATAGGCGGCCTCCGCCAGCGCGCGCTGACCGGGGCGGAATTCGGCGTGGGGAAAGCGCAGCGCCGCCAGCGCTGCGTCCCGCCCGGCGCGGTGCGCCGCCTCCTGCCGCGCCCAGGCGATGAAGCGATGGCAGTGCTCGTCGAAGAAGACCCGCAGCGTGGCGGCGTCGGCCTGTTCGCGGAACACCGTTTCGCGCTGGCTGGCGATGTCGAAATACACCAGCGCCAGCGTGATGCCGGCCAAGCCGCGCTCGGCGCACAGCAGCCAGCCGTAGATGCGCAGCTGCGCCCAGTGCAGCCGGCGGTGGTTGTCCGGCAGGCGGGCGAGATCGCCGCGGTGGGTCTTGATCTCCTCCAGCACGCCGGCCTCCGGGTCATAGCCATCCGCCCGGCCGCTCACCAGCAATTCCTGATAGCGGCCGCGCAGCGGCACTTCGGCCAGATAGCCCGCGCCGCGCCGGCCGGCCACCACCGCATGGCCGGCGATGCCTTCCTGCGCGGTGGGCGACGGGGTGAAGCGCAGATCGAGGTCGCCGGCCTTGGCGGTGAATTCGCACAGCTCGCGCACGGCGACGCGCAGGAGCGCTGCTGCGCCCGCCCCAGCGCCAAGTCCGGCGGCAGGCTGGCCGGAGGCCGCTTCGGCCGGCCGGTGCTGCCCGCAGGCCGGCTCCGCCACCACGGGCAGATCCGGCCCGGCGGCGGCGCTCACGCTTCCGCCTCCCCGCCTTCGCCTTCCCAGCTCAGGTAGCACACGGCCACCGGCATGCCCTGTTCGGCGCAGAAGGCGAGCCAGCGCTTCTGGTTATCCTGCAGGCGGTCGCCCGGCCCCTTCACTTCCAGCATGCGGTAGCGCTGCTGAGCCGGCCAGAACTGGATCAGGTCCGGCATGCCGGCACGGTTCTCGCGCAGGTCCAGCAGCAGGCGCTCGAAGCAGGCGCGCAGGTGCGCCGGCGGCAGGCAGACCAGCGCGAGTTCCAGCAGTTCTTCCGTCAGCATCGACCAGAACACGAAGGGCGACTGCATGCCCTGCTTGGCGGCGAAGTTGTCGCGGATGGCATCCCGGTAGCTGCCATCCGCCAGCCGCGCCAGGCAGGCGTCGAACAGGGCAGCGCGACGCTGGCGGAAAGCACCGTCATGCAGATCGGCGGGCCCCGCCTGGAAGGGATGGAAGAAGGCACCCGGCACCGGAGCGAAGATGGCCTCCCAGCACAACAAGCCGAAGAGGCTGCAGATCAGCGTGTTCTCGACATAGAACACCGGCGCTTCCGGGGTATGGAAATGCGCCCGCACCGCCTCCTCCACCCGGCCGGCGGATCTGGGCAGCCGTAGCGGAATGCGCACCTCCTCCGCCCTGGGCGCAGGCGGCAAACGCCCCAGGCCCAGCCGTGGCGACAGCCGCCGCAGCGCGCGGGCGGCCAGTTGTGCCTCGGCGCCGCTCTCGGGGGCCGCCATCGCCTCCTGCGCCAGCGCATGCGCCTCCGCATCCCGCGCCAGCCGTTCCAGCACCCGGATGCGGCGCGCCCGGCTGCCCTCGCCGCCAGCCTCGCGGTAGAGCGCCAGCGCCTGCTCCAGCTTGCCCTCGCGCTCCAGTTGCCGCCCCAAGGCCAGCGCCACGCGGCCGTGGCGGCGGGCGAGGTGGGGGCTGTCCACCGGCCGCGGCCCCAGCTCCGGCCACAGGGCGGCCACCGCCTCGCCCGCCGCCAGCCGCTCCCGGCAGCGGTAGAGATGCAGGTGCGCCTCAAGCTCCGCCCGGTTGCGGAAGCCACGCGCGCCAGGCGCCATCTCCACCATCTCATAGCGGAAGATGCCGAGGTCGGCGAGCACGAACTCGGACCAGTCCTGGGCGAGATTGCCGAAGAACATCAGCCGCAGGCGCTCGCACAGTTCGGCGACGGTGAGGCTAAGCACCGCCTCGTCCGCCGCCGGGCACCAGTCGGCGAAGCGGCGGCTGCCCGGCAGCGCCTCCGCCAGGCTGGCGATCAACAAGGCTTTGGGCTGGGAAGCGCGCGGCAGACAGGCCCCCAAGTGCTGCAGTAATTCTTCGCGCCGCAGCAAGCCTGCCACCTCCGCCACCGTCAGCAGGGCGTCGCGGCTGACCCAGCCGGCCTCCAGCAACGCCTCCGCCGCCTGCAGCGGGCAGCCCAGCTCGGCGTAGTTCAGCTTGCTGGCGCGGAAATGCGGCCCCTTGCGCATCACCATGCGCACCAGCAGGGCCTGCGCAGGCAGCGGCAAGGCGGGGAAGCGGCGCAGGAAGCCGCGCTCGGCGGCGTCCATCAGGTCGAGGTGATGCCGGCCCAGCCAGTCCAGCGCGCGATGGAAGTTGGCCAGGTAGTAGAGCGCGGGAGAAAGCGGGAAGAACATCGCGCGACTTTACACTGTTTTTTTATATAGCCTCACAGGGTGGCGGCGACCGCAGCCCGCGGGATGAAACGGCAGGATCGTTTCCCGGCCGCGGAGTGGGCTGCCCACGAGGGGGTTCGGGCCTGGGGGCAGAACATGGCAGCATGCCTGGCGGAACATCAGTCCAGACCAGCAGCATGAGCAGGCGGCCGGAACCCGCGTTCCCTCGCCCGGTCGCAGCGGTGTCCGCCCTCTGCTCCCGGCTTTCCCCTCCCAACAGGAGTCCCCATGTCCAACAAGAAGCTGCTTGCCGCCGCCCTGGCCCTGCTGCCCTCCGCCAGCGTTCACGCCCAGACGCCGGCTGTGCCGGACTACGGCGCCCGCCTGGAGCGTTTCGATTACCCCTGGGAGGTGCGCAACTTCCCGGTGCGCGCCCAGGGCCAGACGCAGGAGATGAGTTATATGGACGTGCAGCCCGAGCGCCCCAATAGCCACACGGTGGTGCTGCTGCATGGCAAGAACTTCTGCGGCGCCACCTGGGAAGCCACCGCGCGCGAGCTGCTGGCGGCGGGCTACCGGGTGGTGATGCCGGACCAGATCGGCTTCTGCAAATCCAGCAAGCCGCGCAGCTACCAGTACAGCTTCCATCAACTCGCCGCCAACACCCGTGCGCTGCTGCAGAGCCTGGGCGTGGGCAAGGCGGTGGTGATGGGCCATTCCATGGGCGGCATGCTGGCCAGCCGCTATGCACTGATGTACCCGGAGGCCACCGTGGCGCTGGTGATGGTGAACCCCCTGGGCCTGGAGGACTGGAAGGCCAGGGGCGTGCCCTACCGCAGCATCGACGACTGGTACGAGCGCGAGCTGAAGACCGGCTTCGAGGGCCTCAAGCAGTACCAGCAAGCCACCTACTACGCCGGGGAATGGCGGCCGGAATACGACAAATGGGTGTTGATGAGCGCCGGCATGTACCAGGGCGTGGGCAAATCCAGCGTCGCCTGGAACCAGGCGCTGACCTACGACATGATCTACACCCAGCCGGTGGCGCACGAATTCCCGCAGATCAGGGTGCCGACCCTGCTGCTGATCGGCGAGCGCGACACCACAGCACCGGGCAGGGATGCCGCGCCACCGGAGATCGCCGCCACGCTGGGCAACTACGCCACCCTCGGTCCGGCGGCCGCCCGCGCCATTCCCGGCGCCCGGCTGGTGACCTTCCCGGAGCTGGGCCACTCGCCACAGGTGCAGGACCCGAAACGCTTCCATGCCAGCCTGCTGGAGCAGCTCGCCACCTTGCTGGTGGCACGCTGAGGGCCCACAGGCCTCCCGCGAGCCTTGGGAGCAACCTGGAGCGAGCCTGCGCTGTCTCGCGGCGAAGGGCCGTCGATGGGCATTACCCGGCCTTGCCCCGCATTACCCGGCGAGCGGACCGAGCACCGTTCTTGCCCGGAAGCTCACCCCAGCC
>NZ_WUEI01000116.1 GCF_012911025.1 Azoarcus sp. TTM-91
CGACCATGCCGCCCCCAAGCCTGCCTTACCGCCTCGCCCCCGCCATCCTGGATACCTTCGGCCCAGCCTCGCTGCCACCGCTCCCGCTACTACCCCGCGCGCTCGCCGGCCCGGCTGGCTGGAGCCTGCTGCAGACCCGCTTCGCCGGTGAACCCGGCGGCACCGGCGCGATGCCGGAGGAAGCCCCCCGCCGCAGCAGCAGCGCCGCCGACCTCGCCTCCCGCGAAGCCGCCGAACGCCGCCACCGCATCGTCATCGTCGGCGGCGGCGCCGGCGGGCTGGAGCTGGCCGCCCGCCTGGGCGACGACGCCGGCCGCCACGGCAAGGCGGAGATCGTGCTGGTGGACGCGGTGCTCACCCACATGTGGAAGCCGCTGCTGCACGAGGTGGCCGCCGGCACCCTGGGGCCGCAGGAAAACGAGCTCAACTTCCTGCAGCAAGCCCGCCGCCACCACTTCCGCTTCCACCTCGGCCGCCTGGAAACGGTGGACAGGGAAGCCAAGCAGATCTGGCTCGCCCCGCTGGTGGACGAAGCAGGCATGGAGGTGGCCCCGCGCCGGCCGCTGGCCTACGACACCCTGGTGATCGCCATCGGCGCCATCGACAACGACTTCGGCACCCCCGGTGTGCGCGCTCACAGCCTGTCGCTCAACAGCATGGAAGAAGCCCAGCGCTTCCACCGCCGTCTCCTCGCCCTGTGCGCCCGCGCCGAGATGAGCACCGGCGAGGCGGTGCGCATCGCCATCGTCGGCGGCGGCGCCACCGGCGTGGAGCTGGCAGCCGAGCTCGCTGGCGCGGCCGACGAGATCGCCTCCTACGGCATGCAGCTGCGCGAGCTGCGCCTGCCGCTGCAGATCGCCCTGCTCGAGGCCGGCGACAAGCTGCTCGCCGCCTTGCCGGACGATATCGCCGCCAAGGCCGGCGACGACCTGCGCGGCCGCGGGGTGGACATCCGCCCCGGCGCCCGCGTCGCCGAGGTGCGGGCAGATTGCGTGATGCTGAAGGGCGGCGAGCGCATCCCCGCCGACCTCACCGTGTGGGCCGCCGGCGTGCAGGGCCCGGAAGTGCTGGAGGGCCTGGACGGGCTGGAGACCAACCGGCGCCGACAGCTGGTCGTCCACCCCACGCTGCAGACCACCCGCGACGCCAACATCTTCGCCCTCGGCGACTGCGCCGCCTGCCAGCCTGACCCGGACGCCCCGCCGGTGCCGCCCAAGGCCCAGGCCGCCCAGCAGCAGGCCGAATTGCTGGCGCGCTCGCTGCAGCGCCACGTCGCTGACAAGTCGCTGCTCGAATTCCACTACCAGGAACGCGGCAACCTCATCTCCCTGGGCCGCGACAAGGCCATCGGCAACGTCGAAGCCCCCACCGGCCGCCTCCATCTCCACGGCCGCTCCGCCCGCCTCGGCTACTGGGTGCTCTACCGCAAACACCTCTCGGTGCTGCTCGGCGGCCTGCGCACCGCCTTCGTCACCCTGGGCCAATGGCTGAGCAAACGCTCCCAGCCGAAGGTGAAGCTGCATTGAGGCAGGGCGGCGCCGCATCCGCCGGAAGCCGCCTCGAGCGCCCACCACGCCTGCCATCGCCCCACAGGAACCCCGCCGCGCTGCGGTAGAATCTGTCACAAAGCAGATACAAATCGTGGCAGTCAAAGGTGGCGTGCAATGGCGTTTTTTCCGGTATTTCTCTCAGTCGTGCTGGTCGTCCGCAATCAGGAGGCACGGCTCGAGGAAATGCTCTCGGCGGCGGTGGGCAGCATCTCCCCCCTGGTGGGCGACCACGAGATCATCGTCGTAGACAACGCATCCACCGACGGTAGCGTGGCCGAGCTGAAGCGGCTGACCAGCGAGAACGGGCTGCCGAACCTGCAGGTGTACGCGCTGACGAAGGAAGTGGATGCCGACACCGCCTCCTGGGTCGGTCTGGAAAACGCGCTGGGCGATTTCGTCGCCGTCATCGACCCGCTCGCCGATGACATCGCCTTCCTGCCGCAGATGCTGGACAAGGCCGTCTCCGGCGCCGACGTCGTCTTCGCCACCAACGAGCAGCGGCCGCGACAGTCCCTGGCCTATACGCTGGCCTACTCCGTCTTCAACCGTCTGTACAAATTCTTCAACGGTATCCACCTTGCCAACGAGGCGCCGCAGTACCGGGTACTGAGCAAGCGGGTGATCAATTTCATCCTGCAGCACCCCCAGCCCTCCATCACCTATCGCCATCTGCCGGCCACCGGCGGCTTTGCGCGGGTGAACCTGCGTTACAGCGCGCCGCCGCGCGCCACCGCGGCCAAGCCCCTGGGCGAGAGCATAGGCAGGGGAACACGGCTGCTGGTGTCCACCACCCGGGCGCCGATGCGGCTGGTCATGGGGCTATCCCTGTTCGGCGCGGTCGCCAACGTGCTCTATTCCATCTACGTGCTGGCGGTGGCGCTGCTCAATCCCAATGTGGCGGCCGGCTGGGTGAGCCTGTCGCTGCAGCAGTCAGGCATGTTCCTGCTGATCTCCCTGGTGCTGCTGGTGCTGGGCGAGTACATCCTGCACATGGCCAGCCTGTCCACCGAAGGGCCGCCGTATCACGTCGCCCAGGAGTTCACCAGCGCCCGGCTGACGCGGCAGGAAAAGCTCAACGTGGAGGACGCTTCCGCCGAGCGCGGGCGCGTCGTCTTCGGCGCTGCGGGACGCCCGGCGTGACCCTGCAGGCGTTCGACGCCGTCGTCGTCGGTGGTGGATTCTACGGCGCCGCGATTGCGGTCTACCTGGCACGCAGCCGCGGCTTCGGGAGGGTGCTGCTGGTCGAGCGTGGGCAGGCCCTGCTGACGCGCGCCTCGTATCACAACCAGGCTCGTGTCCATAACGGCTATCACTACCCGCGCAGTTTCACCACCGCTTACCGCAGCCGGGTGAACCTGCCGCGCTTCGTCAGCGACTGGCCGGCGGCGGTACGTACCGACTTCACCAAGCTGTATGCCATCGCCCGACGCAACTCCAAGGTGACGAGCCGCCAGTTCGAGCGTTTCTGCCGCGACATCGGCGCCCGCATCGAGGCGGCCCCCGCCACCCTGGCCAGTCTTTTCAACCCGCACTTCATCGAGCGCACCTACCTGGTCGAGGAGTACGCCTTCGATGCCTGCGTATTGCGTGCCTGGGCGGAGCGGGAACTGCGGGAAAGCGGCGTCGAGGTCCTGCTGGCAACGCAGGCTCTCGCGGTGGACGCGGCCCCGGCGGGCGGGCTGACGGTAACGCTGACGGGCGGGGCAGACGCTTACCAGGTTCACACATTCGGTGTATTCAACTGCACCTACAGCGGGCTCAACCAGCTGGGCGGCAGTTTCGGCACCACCCGCACCGGGCTGAAGCACGAACTGACGGAGATGGCCCTGATGGACGTGCCGGCGCCGTTCAAGGACCTGGGGGTAACGGTGATGGACGGCCCCTTCTTCTCCCTGATGCCCTTCCCGGCGCGCGGGCTGCACACCTTCTCCCATGTCCGCTACACGCCTCACCTGCAGTGGGAGGACGAGCCCGGGCTGGACCCCTACCGCCGCATGCAGGACTACGGGCAGGCAAGCCGGGCGGACCGCATGGTGCGCGACGTCGCCCGTTACATGCCGCTGGTGGCGCAGGCCCGCCATGTGGATTCGCTGTTCGAGGTAAAGACGGTCCTGCAGAAAAACGAAGGCGACGACGGCCGCCCCATCCTGTTCGAACGCCACGCCGGATTGCCGGGGGCGTATTCCATCCTCGGCGGCAAGATCGACAACATCTATGACGTCCTGGAGAAGCTGGAGAGCGAACCGCTGCTTTCCGCCTCCCGGGCCAGGGAGCACTCAATATGAACGCACTGATCGGCCATACCGGCTTCGTCGGTGGCACCTTGCTGCGGCAGGCGGCATTCGATGCCCTGTACCGCTCCACCGACATCCATGAGATCCGGGGACGCAGCTTCGATCTCGTGGTCTGCGCCGGCGCCCCGGCGCAGAAGTGGATCGCCAACAAGGAACCGGAAGCCGACCTCGCCAGCATCAACGGCCTGATCGGCCACCTGGACAAGATCGAGTGCAAGACCTTCGTGCTGATCAGCACCGTGGACGTGTTCAAGCAACCGCTGGAGGTGGATGAAGCCTCGCCGGTCATCGAGGACGGCCTGCATGCCTACGGACTGCATCGCCGCCTGCTGGAGCAGTTCGTCGAGCGCCGCTTCGAGCGCCATCTCGTCGTGCGCCTGCCCGGCCTGGTCGGCCCCGGGCTGCGCAAGAACGTCATCTTCGACTTCCTCAACGACAACAACCTGCACGCCATCGATAGCCGCGGCGTCTTCCAGTTCTACCCCATGGTCAACCTCTGGCAGGACCTGCAGACGGCCCTGCAGGCCGGGCTTTCGCTGCTGCACCTGACGGCGGAGCCGGTGAGCGTGGCCACCATCGCCGGTAGCGGCTTCGGCCGCCGTTTCGAGCAGGCGCTGGGCAACCCGCCGGCACGCTACGACATGCGCAGCCGCCATGCTGCCTTGTTCGGCGGCCACGGCAGCTACCAATACGACCTGCGCGAAACGCTGCTGGCGGTGCGTGCCTACGCCCAATCGGAACCGCGCAAGCCCAAGGCGGAGGCGCCGGCATGAGGCTGTCCATCTCCAACATTGCCTGGGACATCGAGGAAGATGGCGCGGTCGCCGCGCTGCTGCGCCAGCGCAAGGTGGATGCGATCGACATCGCCCCCGGCAAGTATTTTCCCGATCCCGCACGGGCCACCGATGCCCAGATCCACGCCGTGCGCCAGTGGTGGGCGGAGCAGGAGATCGAGATCACCGGCATGCAGGCCCTGCTGTTCGGCACCCAGGGCCTCAATGTCTTCGGCCCCGCCGCCACCCAGGACGCCATGCTTGCCCACCTGGAGGCGGTCTGCCGCATCGGCGGCGGCCTCGGCGCGACGCACCTGGTCTTCGGCTCGCCGAAGAACCGTGACCGCAGCGGGATGAGCGACAGCGCAGCCACGGACATGGCATGCGCCTTCTTCTCCCGCCTGGGCGATGCCGCTGCCCGCCACGGCGTGGTGATCTGCCTGGAGCCCAACCCCGCTGCCTACGGCGCCAACTTCATGACTACCAGCGCGGAAACCGCCGCGGTGGTGCGCGCCATCGGCCATGCCGCCATCCGCATGCAGTTCGACGTCGGCGCCGTCACCATGAACGGCGAGGATGCCGCCGAGGTCGTGCAGCGCTGCGGCGACCTCGTCGCGCATGTACATGCCAGCGAGCCCGGCCTGAAAACCCTGGGCGACGGCGGCAGCGACCACCAGCGCGCGGCAGCGGCGCTGCTGGCCAGCCTGCCCCAGCATGTGGTCTGCATCGAAATGCTGGCCAGCGAGAGCGAGCCCCATCTTTCCGCCATAGGCCGGGCCCTCGACCTGGCCGACGCGGCCTACCGGGCCGCCGGAGCCTAGCCTCATGAAGTGGCTCATCCTCGTCCTCGGCATCCTCGCCAACGCGTCCGCCAGCGTGCTGGTGAAGTACGCGATGCTGCCGCCGCGCCGTTTCCCCTCGCTGTCCGACCCGCTGGCGGCGCTCGGCAACTGGCCCTTCTGGCTGGGCCTTGCCCTCTATGGCGGCGCCTTCCTGCTGTACGCGGCCGCGCTCGCCCGGCTGCCGCTCAATGTCGCCCACCCCATCCTGACCTCCGGCGCCGTGGCCACCGTGGCGCTCTTCTCCGTGGTGCTGTTCAGCGAGCCTTTCCACTGGACCACCGCGGTGGGCGTCCTGCTGGTGATTGCCGGCGTCTGCCTGATCACCCTTCGTGTTGCCTGAACTCCTGCAAGAAAAAATGACTCCATCCACCCCGCCAGCGCTGCCCGGATCCGCCACCTGGGAAGTACCCGCCTTCGACATCGCCCTGTGGCCGGGCCGCAGCCAGCCCTGGTGCGTGGTGATTCCGGTGATCAACGAGGGCGAGCGCATCCGCAACCTCCTGCGCCGGATGGCGGCGCTCTCCATTTCGGCGATGGCCGACATCATCATCGTCGATGGCGGCAGCAAGGACGGCTCGCTGGCCCTGGATGCGCTGCAGGCGCAAGGCGTGCGGGGCCTGCTGGTCAAGACCGGGCCGGGCAAGTTGAGCGCCCAGCTGCGCTGCGCCTACGCCTTCGCGCTGCAACAGGGCTACGCGGGCATCGTCACCATAGATGGCAACGACAAGGACGACCCGGAGGGGATTCCGCGCTTCATCGAAGCGCTGAAGGCAGGCTACGACTTCGTCCAGGGCTCGCGCTTCGTGCCCGGCGGCGTGGCGGAGAACACGCCGCGCTCGCGCGACTGGGCGATCCGCTTCATCCACGCCCCCATGCTGAGCCTGGCCTCCGGCTTCCGGTGGACCGACACCACCCAGGGCTTCCGCGCCTACAGCCGCCGCATGCTGCTGGACCCGAGGGTGGCACCGTTCCGCGACGTCTTCCTCACTTACGAACTGCTGGCCTACCTTTCCTATCGCGGCCCCCGGCTCGGCTTCCGCTGCATCGAGCTGCCCTCGATCCGGCGCTATCCGAAGGGCGAGGTGCCGACCAAGATTTCCAGCGTGCGCGGCAACCTCTCCGTCTTCAAGGTGCTGGTGGCCGCCTGCCTGGGCCACTTCAATCCCACCAGCGACGGGAAAGCCTGATGCCCCCGCGCCGGCCGCAGCATTCGCGCCGCCGGCCCGCCCGCCGTGGATTGTCCGCGGAAACAAGCAGCACCGATCCTGAAGCCCAAAAAATGAACCCGGCAAGAACCATAACAAACCGCCTTATCGCTGCCTTCGCCCTGCTGCTGGCCGCCGTCAACGCCTTCCTGCAGAACTTCCCGGGGAATTTTTCCCTGAACGGTGGTTTCTTCACCTTCAGCGACCCCTTCCACCAGGGCGAGCATTTCGCCTTCGCCCAATCGCTGAAAGGCTCGTCGCAAACGGTGGACGCGCTGTCCATCCATGGTGCGCTGGATTTCATTCCCAGCCTCATCGGCGCGCAGCTCTGGGGCGGCGACCATCACTTCATTCCCACCTTCGCCATCTATGCGCTGCTGGGAACGCTTGCTGCCCTGCTGCTGTTCCTGATCCCTGGCGCCAGCCAGGACGCCGCCCGCCGGCGCGGCTCCCTCTTCGGCCTGATGCTGATTGGCGGCGTGGCGGTGGGCTACCGGGATTTCTTCCTGCTCGTTTCCCTGTGCGCCTTCTACGCCCTGCTCGCGACCGGGCTCCGGCCCGGCTGGCGAACCGCGCTCCAGCTCCTGTTCGGCCTCTCCACCGCCTTCGGCTTGTACTGGTCCTTCGACCGCGGCATCGCCGCCGCGGTCTCGCTGGGCGCGGCCACGCTTTATCTCGCTTGGGCGGACAGGCGCTTCGTGCTGTCGCTGCTCTCCTTCGCCGCCGGCCTGGTGCTCCTCGCCAACCTGAACGACGTTTTCTCGCCGCGGGCTCTCATCGAGAACGTGACGGTGCTGGTCCAGACTTCCGCCCAGTGGCGCTACGACCCCAGCGACAAGACGGCGACGCTGACGGCTTTCGCCCTGTTCATCAACCTGCTGGCGCTGGGCCTGTTCTGGGGTTCGCACCTGAAGGCGCGCACGCTGGGGCTGCACGCAGCCGAAGCCATCGGCCTCACGCTGCTGGCCGTCCTCTTCCTCAAGATAGGGACGAACCGCGTCGATCTGCAGCACATCCATTCCGCGCTGTGGGTGCCCGGTATCCTGGCCATCCGCATGAACCACCGGAACCTCCCGCTGAAGACGCCGCTGCTCTGCCTCGCCTTCCTCGGCTTCGCGTATGCGGTGCAGATCGGCGTCCAGTTCCGCTCCTATTGCCTGCCCCTGATCGCTGGGCTGATCGTCTATCAGTTCGACTCCCAGCGGACCGCGATCAGACGCCTGATCAAGCTCGCCTTCCTGTTCTCCCTGCTGCTGGTGCTCTTCTCCGCCTGGAAGAGAAACGGCGACCCGGAGAGCTACGCCTGGCTGCGGAGCCTGCGTGCCCCGCAGAGCAACTGGCAGAGCGCCGAACCCGCGATGCAATGGGTGGCCTCCGAGTTGCTCAGGAACAAGGTGGGCTGCGTCTTCGACCTCTCCAACAACGGCATCATCAACGGCCTCACCCGGCTGCCCGCCTGCAGCCGCTTCATCTACCCGGTCTACGCCAGCGCGGCCTACGAGGATGAACTCATCCAGAGCCTGGCAAACGCGCGGCCGGCGGCGTTGGTCTACTCCTCCACCTTCTGGTCCTACCGCATCGACGGGCGCCCGATGAACGAACGCTTCCCGGCGCTGGATCAATTCATCCTGCAGAACTACCCACAGCAGACCTGCCAATACGGCTACTGCATCAGGTATCGCTGATCCCGCTCGCCACCGGACACCCCAGAATGCGCCCCACCCTGAGCCTCCTTGCCTGCTCCGCCTTCCTGAGTCTCCTCCCGCCGGCCCACGCCGCCGGCACGCCGCCCTTCCTGTGCGGCGACAGCGTGGTCCACGCCACGCCGGCGCAGGTGCGGGGCGACGTCTGGCTGCAGGATTTCATCGTCAGCGTGGAGCGCGGTGGCGAAGAGCGGGTGCTGCGATTCAAGCCGGAGAACGATTTCCTGCGGCTGCATTGCGTGACCCACGGCGGCCGCGATTATCTGGTCGTGGATCACAGCTGCGGCGGCAGCGGCTGCGCCGATCACAACTACGGCGTTGTCGATCTGGCGGATTTCCGCGAACTGTTGCAGCCCACCGAGCGCTATCGCGGCAATGAGGCTGCGGCGCGAGCCCTGCTGGGTGCCGACCTGCCGGCTTCCCTGGACTGCCGCGACACCGCCGGCGCCAGCCTGTGCCTGCACGCCGAGGACGAGCTGGAATGAGCGAGCGGTAGAGAGCGAGCTGGAATGGCCCGATTGCCGGCCCGCCGGCAGCGCGCTGAGCGCAGGCCCCGGCGCAGAGCGTGAAAGCCGGCGGCGGCGCCGGACCGCGGCGCGGCCATGCCATCCCGCCTCTCAGAACACCAGCGTTCCCAGGCCGACCCCGAAGATCAGCACGATCAGGAAGATCGCCAGCGCGATGAAGAACAGCACCTTGGCGATGCCGGCGGCACCGGCGGCGATGTTGGTGAAGCCGAGCAGGCCGGCGACCAGGGAGATGACGAAGAAGATGATGGCCCACTTGATCATGATGGGGGGACTCCTTGAGGCGCCCGCCGGCCCCGGGAGAGGGGCGGCGGCGGACTGAAATGTTTTGTAAAACTTACACTGGCTGGTAAGGCATACAGCCTGCGGGCGGCCTTTTCCAGCTCGCTGGCATACCCGCGATCAGCGTGCGGGTTTAGGCATCAGCGCGCTCTGCACCGACTTCACGCCTTCCACCCGGCGCGCCACCAGCACCGCGGCTTCGGCCTCGGCGGCGGAGTCCACCGTGCCGCCCAGATGGACGACGCCGTTGCGCACTTCGACCTCCACATTGCGGGCCTTCACCTGATCGTTGCCGATCAGCGCGGACTTCACCTTGGCCTCCAAGGTCTTGTCGTCTATGAACTCTCCGGTCGTCCGCTCCCCGGAATGGGTGTCGCCGGCCGCATGGGATACGGTGGCCAGCACCGAGGCCGCGGCACCCGCGGCGAGCACGCCCAGGAAGGATCTTCTGGTCTTCATTTTCGCATTCCTCCGTGTGAGCCCACGGCGCCGGCAAGCGGCGGGCAGGCGTTTCAGGCCACCCTCGGGCGGTCCGGCTGGGAGGTCGCAAACGGCGTACCCGGACGGGATGAGGAAGAAATCCAGACAGGGCATGGCACTTGCTCTACCGCTGCGGTCGGGTCTGTCCCCGGAGTTCAGATCATGTCCGTCCATAGCGAAAACAATACTTGCCGCCCGCTCGCCGCCGCTCGCCCCGCACCGGCCCGGTTCCAGCCCCTGGCCAAACGGCCAAGCCCACCCCTTACCGCACTCGGCGGCCTGTTGGCGGGTGCTGCCCTGCTCGCCGCGCTCGGCGGCTGCGCGCCAGGCGAAGCCCCCACCGGAGACGCGCCGGCCCGTACGCTCGCCGCCTGGTTCCAGCAACCCGCCAGCCGCAGCGCCGCCATGCCCGACTTCGGCCCGCTGATGCGCGCCCAGGGCCCGGCGGTGGTGAACATCGTCAGCGTGCGGCCGGCGGACGCCGCCGGAGTGGAAGGCCTGCCCGGCGAGCCCACCTCGACCTCGGTCGAACCCTTTACCCCGCGGCAGGACACACCCTCCGAAGGGCTGGGCTCCGGCTTCATCATCCGACCGGACGGCCTCATCCTCACCAACGCCCATGTGGTGGCCGGCGCCACCTCCATCACCGTGCGCCTGGCCGACGGCCGCCGCGAGTATCCCGGCCGTGTCATCGGCGCCGATCCGCAGAGCGACATCGCGGTGCTGCGCATCGACGCCGACGGCCTTCCGGTAGCCCGGCTGGGCAGCTCCGCCTCGGTGGTGCCCGGCACCTGGGTGGCTGCCATCGGCGCCCCCTTCGGCTTCGCCAACACCATCACCGCCGGCATCGTCAGCGCCACCGGACGCGCGCTGGCCGATGGCGACCTGGTGTCCTTCATCCAGAGCGACGTGGCGGTGAACCCCGGCAGCTCGGGCGGGCCGCTGATAAATCTGCGCGGCGAGGTGGTAGGCATCAACTCGATGATCTTCAGCCCCACCGGCGGCTACATGGGCCTGTCCTTCGCCATTCCCATCGAATCCGCGCTGGAAGTGGCGGCCGAACTGGAGCGCGAGGGCACGGTGCGGCGCGGCCGCCTGGGCGTCACCATCCAGCCGGTCACCCGCGAGCTGGCCCGCGCCTTCGGCTTCGAGGGCGAGGGCATGGTGGTGGGCACGGTGGAGAACGGCAGCGCGGCGGAGCAGGCCGGGCTGTATTCGGGCGACGTCATCATCGGCCTGGACGGCCGCCTCGCCGGGCCGGACCGCCTGCCCCAGCTCATCGCCGCCGCCACACCCGGCAGCGAGCGCAAGGTCATGGTATGGCGCGAAGGCCGCCGCCAGGAGTTCACCGTCGTCATGGGCGAGACCCGGGCAGAACCGCCGGCCGCCGCCCACACCGCAGCCGCCGACAAGCATCTCACCCTGAGCGAACTGCCCGCCGAGCAGCGCAGCCGCCTCGGCATCGCCTACGGCCTGCGGGTGGACAAGGCGCCGCCAGCACTGGCGGAAGACGCGATCCGCAATGGCGACGTCATCCTCAAGGTCGGTGGCCGCAGCTTTGGCGACCGCCGCGAGTTCGACCGCCTGCTTGCCTCCATGCCTGGCGGCTACGCCCCGCTGCTGGTGCGCCGCGGCGAGTCCGCGGTGTATGTGGCGGTGGAGGTACCGGAGACGGCGCGGGAGGTGGGTTGAGCGCCCTGCCCACGCCCCAGCCCCGCCGGCGGCGTGCACGCGCCGCCGCCCTGGGCCCGGCCGCACCCGGCGTGGCCGCCGACGCCCGCCGCGCCGACCGCTCCATCGTGTTGGTGGGCGCGGTGGTACTGCTGGTGGGTTTCGGCCTGGTGATGTGGGCAATCGCCGACGTGGTGCTGCTGGTGTTCGCCGGCATGCTGCTGGCGATCTTCCTGCGCGGTTTCACCGATGCCCTGCGCCGCGCCACCGGCCTGCCCGACATGGCCGCCTTCGTCGCGGTGGTGCTCGCCCTGCTCGCCCTGCTGGCGCTGGGCGGCCTCTTCCTCGGCGCCGAGGCCGCCACCCAGTTCGAACAGCTGGGCCCGCGCACCCGCGAGGCCTGGGACAAGATGCTGGCCGCCATCAACAGCTACGAATGGGGCCGCGCCTTGCTCAACGAGCGCAACCTGCGAGCGATGATGCCGGAGAACCAGGAGTGGCTGACCCAGCTCGGTGGCCTCTTCTCCACCACGCTGGGCGCCATTGGCGGCTTCCTCATCGTCGTCTTCATCGGCCTCTACGGCGCCGCCGACCCCGGCACCTACCAGCGCGGCTTCCTCTCCCTCTTCCCCCGCAGCAACCGCGAGCGCGCCAGCATGGTGATGGACGAAGTCGGCCACACCATGCGCTGGTGGCTCATCGGCACCTTCGTGAAGATGACGGTGGTCGGCGTGTCGGTGAGCATAGGCCTGTGGCTGCTGGGCATGCCGCTGGCGCTGGCGCTGGGGCTGATCGCCTTCGTGCTGGACTTCGTGCCCTACATCGGCCCGGCACTGGCCGCTTTCCCCGCCCTGCTGGTGGCCCTGGCCATGAGCCCGACCGACGCCCTCTACGTCGGCCTGCTCTACCTCGGCGTGCAGGCGGCGGAGAACTACATCGTGTCGCCGCTGGTGGACCTGCGCAGCGTGGACCTGCCGCCGGCGCTGGCGATAGCCGCCCAGGTGCTGCTGGGCGCGCTGCTGGGCGCGCTGGGCGTGGTTTTCGCCACCCCGCTGGCCGCCACCGGCATGGTGCTGGTGCGTACCCTCTATGTGGAAGCGGACGAAGCGGCCGGCTCGCCCGCCGCGGCGGAGGGCGGCGCCGCGGCGGGAGAGCAGGCGTGAGCACGGCGGCGGTCGCCACCTTGTTCGCCGAAAAGCCGCAGCGGAAGCTGCGGCCCGGCCGCCGGGAAGCCGAATGCCTCTTGCCGCGGTCTTACCCGGCAGACGCTGAAGCTGGTGGAGGCAAGGAATGAACACGCCACAGCCCCGCCGCCCGGCTCCGCAGCCCACCACTGAAGGCGCGCCGGTGGCGGCGACATCCGCAAGCGCGCTGGCGCGCCGGCGGCGCTGGCCCTGGTGGCTGGGCGGCACGCTGGCCGCCTTGGTGCTGCTCTACACCCTGGCCGGCTTCCTGCTGCTGCCCTGGCTGCTGCAACGCGAACTGCCGCCGCTGCTGGAGCAGCGCCTGGGGCTCACGCTGAGCCTGGGGGCGCTGCGCATCAATCCCTTCCTGCTGCGCACCGAAGCGGATGAAATCGCGCTCACCCAGCCGGACGGCAACCGCCTGCTGGAAGCCGGCGGTGCCCGCCTCGAGATGGAATGGTCCGGCCTCTTCGCCCGCCGCTGGACAGTGGCCGAAGCGGTGCTGGACAACCCGCGCCTCACCCTGCTCAGGGAGGGCGACGGCAGTTTCTCCCTGCCCCGTCCCACTCCTGCGCAAGAC
>NZ_WUEI01000117.1 GCF_012911025.1 Azoarcus sp. TTM-91
TGCCCCCACTCCTCTCACCCTGAGCTTCACCCCTCGCCCTCCATCCCCTGCCGCCGGAAAGCCGAAGGTGTCAGCCCGGTGCGGCGGCGGAAGAAGCGGCAGAAGTAGGCCGGGTCCTGGAAGCCGAGTTCGTAGGCGATGCGCGACACCGGCGCAGCGATGTAGATGAGCTTGCGCCGCGCCTCCAGCAGCAGCCTGTCCTGCGTCAGTTCGAAGGCGGAGCGGCCGGCCACCGCCTGGCACAGGCGGTTCAGCGTGCTCTCGGTGGTGTGCAGCAGTTCGGCGTAGCGCGGCACCAGCCAGTGCTCGGCGTAGTGCGCCTCCACCAGCGCGCGGAAGCGGGCGAAGAGTTCGTGGCGGGCACGGTCGGCCGGCGTGGCGGCGTCGGCGGCCTGCAGGCGGCTGCGGGCGAGCAGCATCAGCAGCGCACACACCAGCCACTCCACCATCTTCGCCCGGCCGGCGGCATCCTCATGAAACTCGGCCTGCAGCTGCTCCAGCAGCGCGGCCATCGGCGCCGCCGATTCCAATGGAATGACCTGCGGCTGGCGGAACAGCACGTCCTCGAACATGCGGCCCGCATTGCCGGCTTCGCCGGACAGCATGGCGGCGGTCAGCGTCAGTACGTAGCCGTGGGTGCCGGGGGTGAAGCGGAAGGCGTGGACCACGCCGGGCGGAATCGCCGCCGCCAGCGGCGCCGTCACCGCCGAGCGCCGGCCATCCAGCGTCAGCTCGCCACCGCCATCGAGGAAAAATACCACCTGGTAGAGGCCGGGATGGGTGTGGGTGCCGATCTCCCAGTCGTAGCGCTCGCTGCGGCTGCGGATGTCTTCGATGTGGAAGAACTCGGCGTCCGCCACCGTGCCGGCGTCGCCATAGAGAAAGAAGCGCGGAATGGCCGCGCCGGGTGCGTCGGGGTGCATGGGTCTCCTCGCCTGAATTCACGGCCGGTCTTGCGTGCCTGGCCTGTTGTGCCCGCCCTCGGGGGCGTGGCGCAGATTGACGGAATAGTACAAGCCGCCTCCGGCTTAGTCCATTTTCGCGCCAGGGTCTTGTCCCTAAAGTGGCTGCATGGCGCGGCCGGTTCCGGCGGCCCGCCAAGATGCGGTGCCGCCAGCCGGCGGCGCCCGACAAGGAGGAGACATGTTCAGCTTCGATCCCTATTCACCAGCGGTGGACGCGGACCCGTTCCCGTTCTACCGCACCCTGCGCGACGAGCATCCCTGTTTCTGGAGCCAGGAAGCCAACATGTGGGTGTTGTCGCGCTATGCCGACATCGTGACCGCGCTCAACGACTGGCAGACTTATTCCTCAGCGCGCGGCAACCTGATGACCGAGCTGCCCAACCGCGCCGGCGCCACCCTGGGCACCACCGATCCCCCGCGCCACGACCGTCTGCGCGGCCTGGTGCAGCACGCCTTCATGAAGCGCAACCTGGCCTCGCTGGACGGCGCCATCCGCGAGGCCGCCATCGACGCGCTGCAGCCGCTGCTGGGCCAGCGCCAGTTCGATTTCGTCGAGGACTTCGCCTCCAAGTTCACCGTGAAAGTGCTGTTCCGCGTGCTCGGCCTGCCGCCGGGCGACGAGGTGGCGGTGCGCGACCGCGCGGTGCTGATGGTGCAGTCCGACCCGGCGACGCGGCAGAAGGGTCCGGCCCACATCGCCGCCTTCAACTGGATGAGCGAGTACGCCAGCGGCATCATCGCCGAGCGGGTGAAGCAGCCGGGCGAGGATCTGATCTCCCAGTTCAGCCTGGCCGAGATCGACGGCGAGCGCCTGTCCGAGCGCGAGGTGCTGCTCACCACGACCACGCTGATCATGGCCGGCATCGAGTCGCTGGGCGGCTTCATGTCGATGTTCGCGCTCAACCTCGCCGACCACGCCGAGGCCCGCCGCCGGGTGGTGGCCGATCCGGCGCTGCTGCCGGAAGCCATCGAGGAGTCGCTGCGCTTCAACACCTCCGCCCAGCGCTTCCGCCGCTGCCTCACCCGGGACATCGAGCTGCACGGCCAGCAACTGAAGGAAGGCGATTTCATCTGCCTCGCCTACGGTTCCGGCAACCGCGACGAACGCCAGTTCGCCAACCCGGACGTGTATGACATCGACCGCAAGCCGCGCGGCCACCTCGGCTTCGGCGGCGGCACCCACGCCTGCCTGGGCACCGCCATCGCCCGCATGGCGGTGAAGATGGCCTTCGAGGAATTCCACAGGGTCTTCCCGGAGTACAGCCGGGTGCAGGAGCAACTGCCGTGGATGCCCTCCTCCACCTTCCGCAGCCCGCTGCGGCTGGATCTGGCGGTCGGCTGAAGCACTGCGTCACCCAGGACGACCGCCGGCCCCGCGCCGGCGGTCGCGCTGCATTTTCCGCAACACAGTCCGCAACACAGAACACGCATCCCCATATCGAGAGGAGACAAACCATGGTCATGATCACTTACGTCGAACCCAACGGCGGCCGGCAGGAAATCGATGTGCCCGAAGGCTGGAGCCTGATGCAGGGCGCCATGTCCAACGGCGTGGATGGCATGGAGGCCGAATGCGGCGGCTCCTGCGCCTGTGCCACCTGCCACTGCTACATCGACGAAGCCGCGCTGGCCCTCATTCCGCCGGCCGCCGACAACGAGGCGGCGATGCTGGAGAACGTGGTGGCCGAGCGCCGGCCGACCAGCCGGCTGGCCTGCCAGGTCAAGGCCACCGCCGCGCTGGAAGGCATCCTGGTGGAACTGCCGGCGGCGCAGAGCTGACATGAGCGCGCCCATCGTCATCGTCGGCGCCGGCCAGTCCGGCCTGCAGGTCGCCGAGTCCCTGCGCAGCGAAGGCTGGGAGGGCGGCATCCTTCTGCTGGGCGAGGAAGCGGTGCCGCCCTACCACCGGCCGCCGCTGTCCAAGGCCTACCTTGCCGGCAAGGCGGAAGAGGCCCAGCTCTTCATCCGCAGCCCGGAAGCGCTGGCGAAGAAGCGCATCGACTTCCGCCCCGGCAGCCGCGTCGCCGCCCTCGACATCGCCCGGCAGACGCTGACGCTGGCCGATGGCAGCCAGCTGGACTACGAAGGCCTGGCGCTGGCCACCGGCGCGCGCAACCGCGCGCTGCCGCTGCCCGGCGCGGAGCTGGACGGCGTGTTCGGCCTGCGCACCCTGGACGACACCCGCCGCATCGCCGACGCCCTGGCCGCCACCGAAGCGGTGGTGGTGATAGGCGGCGGCTTCATCGGCCTGGAATTCGCCGCTGTCGCCGCCGCCCAGGGCAAGCGCGTCACCGTGCTGGAAGCGGCGGAGCGGCTGATGGCGCGGGCGGTGCCACCTGCGCTGTCGGACTTCTACCTGGCGCTGCATCGCGCCCACGGCGTGCGGGTGGAGCTGGGCGTGAGCGTGGCGGCGGTCCTCGGCGAGCAGGGCCGCGCCCATGGCGTGCGCTGCGCCGACGGCCGCGAGTTCGAAGCCGGGCTGGTGGTCGCCGGCATCGGCGTGCTGCCCAATGACGAGTTGGCGGCCGCCGCCGGCATCGCCTGCGATCGCGGCATCCTGGTGGATGCCTGCTCGCGCACTTCTGCGCCCAACGTGGTTGCCAGCGGCGACTGCACCGTCACCCGGCTGGAAGATGGCAGCCTGCGCCGGCTGGAATCGGTGCAGGCGGCGGTGGAGCAAGGCAAGTCCGCCGCCGCCGCGCTGCTTGGCCGCGAGCGCCCCTTCAGCGCCCGGCCGTGGTTCTGGTCCGACCAGTACGAGGTCAAGCTGCAGATGGCCGGCCTCGCCGCCGGTGCCGACCGCAGCGTGCTGCGCGGCAGTCAGGAGGCGCACGCCTTCTCTCTGTTCCACTATCGCGGCGAGCAATTGCTGGCGGTGGATTCCCTCAACCAGCCACAGGTGCACATGCTCTCCCGCCGCATGCTGGATGCCGGCCGCTCGCCGACGCCGGCACAGGCGGCGGACAGCGGCTTCGAGCTCAACACCGTGCTGGCGACACCGGCGCCGGCCACAAGCAGCTGATTCCGTTCTTCGGGGCGGGGGAACCGGGGCTCTGGCAGCCGATGCGGCGATGAGGCTGGAGCCGGTTGTAGCGGTGTGGCAAGGCGGGGCGAGGCGGCGCTGCTCCGGGTCAAGGTGGCGCCTCCACGGGCCCACCTCAAGGCAGCCGGGATGCAGCGCCCGGCCCGCCGCATGGGCCGGCAGCGCCTGCGGCCGGGCCGCTCGCGGGCCGTCGTGGCACTGACGCCCGCCAGTGAGGCAGCACCGCCCGGGAAGAATCCAGGCGTGGCATAAGCCAGAGAGGTCAGCTAGTCCGACCCGCGCGAGCCGCGACCTCACCCTGCCGCATGACGCTGCCCGGCACGCCGCCTATCGCCCAGTTCTCCGGCATCACCGGCACGATGCCGCCGCGCACCAGGGCGCGGTCGACGCCAAGCACCCGTTCGACGATATCGGTAAAGCCGCGCAGCAGGCGCTGGCGGTCGGCCAGCGAGCGCCCTTCCATCACCACGAAGCTGAAATAGGGCGCCCGCCTGTCCTCGCGCTCCAGCGGCACGCCGCCCACCGCCACGAGTTCCGGCCGGTAGAGCTGGATGAATACCCGCACGCGGTCCACCGGGCAGGCGAGCACTTCAGCGAAGAAGCGGCTGGATTCCACCAACAGCGCCTCGTGCTGCTCCGCGGTGTGCTGCCCTTCGGCGAGATGAAAATGCAGGATCGGCATCCCGGCCTCCTCAGGGCAGGCCGCGGCGGCGGCCGGCGTCCAGCATCAGCGTGGAACCGGTCATCGCGTCGGCTTCGGGCGCCAGCAGCAGCGACACCGCCCAGGCCACCTGCTCCGGCGTGGTCAGCGCGCCGATCGAGGATTCGCCGCGCATTTCATCCAGCACCGCATCCACGCTGATGCCGCGCAGCGCGGCCCGGTCGGCGGCGACACGGTGCAGGCGCTCGGTGTCGGCCGGGCCGGGGGCGATGGTGTGGGCGGTGATGCCGCGCTCGCCATAGGCCAGGCTCAACTGGCGCACCACGTTGATCAGCGCCGCGTTGGCCACCCCGGCGGCGGCGGCGTAAGCGGTCGGCTCCAGGCCATAGTGCCCGCCGATGGCGACGATGCGCCCTCCCCGCGCCAGCCGGTCATCGACCGCCCGTACCAGGCGCAGCAGGCCGCCGACCTTGATGTTCACCGCCTCGGTCATCGACGCCGTCGGCGCGCCGAGAATGCCGCCCGCCACCGCCACGCCGGGGCCGTGCACCACCATCCGCACCGGCCCGTCGACCGCGGCGCCTATCGCCGCGATGGCGCTGTCCGACGCGATGTCGGCGGCGCAGGGCCGCAGGCCCGGGCAGCGCTCGCGCAGCGCGTCCAGCGCATTCACCGAGCGCGCCACCGCCACCACCGCCAACCCCTGCCCCGCCAGCCGCGAGACGATGGCCTGGCCGAAAGCGCCGGTGGCGCCGACGACGACTGCGATTTCCTGTTGTGATTTCATGCGTTTCCTTCCGGTGGCAACTCAGGTGAGCACGGTCAGGAAGCTCTCGCGCGGGATGTTGTCCTGCGCAAAGGTCGCCGCGCCCAGCTCGCTGGTATCCCAGGTCAGCGTCGGCGTGTCCGGGTAATGCACGTAGCCGCCGGAGAAAACCTCGTTGCGATTGCCCGAGGGGTCGAAGAAATAGATGGTCGCGCCGCGGGTGACGCCGTGGCGGTTGGGGCCGACATCGACCGGAATGCGGTACTTGCCGATCAGGTCGGCGGCGTGGATCACGTCGTGGGTCGATTCCAGCAGGAAGGACACATGATGGAAGCGCGCCTCCTCCGGCTGCAGCACGAAGGCGATGTCGTGCGGTTTGGTGGAGCAGCTCAGGAACAGTGCCAGCGAGGCCTCGCTGTCCACGTCGATCAGGCGCTCGCTCAGGTCGAACTCGAACACCTCCCGGAACAGCCGCGCGTTCTGGTCGATATTGGGCCCGCCCAGCAGGCAGTGGTCCAGCCGGTTGATGCGGCAGCCGCGGATCACGCCTTCGTCCGGCATCACGCCCGGATTGCGCGTGCCCAGCGTGTTGCCGGTCTGCTCCTTGTGGGCGTAGAGCTGCATCAGATGCCCGCTCGGCAGGCGGAACTGCAGGCGCCGGCCGGAGTGCGGATAGACGCCGGCGGCAATGTGCTCCACCTTCAGCCCGAAGGCCTCGATCTTCGGCGCCAGTTCGGTGAGCGTGGCGTCGTCATAGACCTTGAAGGCGAAGTAGTCCATGCCGGCGGAATCGGCCTCGCGCAGTACCAGGCAATGGTGATCGTGCTCGTCCCACGCCTTGTAATAGACCCGCCCGCCCTCGCCCTGCATGACTTCGTGCAGACCGAGCCGGCGGCCGTAGTGCTCGCGCGCGGCGCTCATGTCGAGTACGCGGATCGCGACTTCGCCGAGCCGCAGCAGACCTCGTAGTGCCATGTTGTTGTCTCCTCTGTTGTTTTTTCTGCTTCGCGCCCGGCCTTGGCCGCGGGCGCGGTGTTCTTCCCCTTCCCCGTCGAGGGGGAAGGAGCAAAAGTGCGGCGGCTGAAAGTCAGTCCGGATTCGGCGGCGCTCAAGCCGCGTCCGTCACCCCGCGCTCCCGCGCCATCGTCATCGCGGTGTCCTGGATCATGTCTTCCTGGCCGCCGATCATCTTCTTGCGGCCGAGCTCGACCAGGATGTCCCGCGCCGGTACGCCGAAGCGCTCGGCCGCGCGCTTCGCATGCAAGAGGAAGGTGGAATAAACCCCGGCAAAACCCAGCGTCAGCGATTCGCGGTCGACGCGGACCATGTGGTCCATCATCGGCACGATCACGTCCTCGGCCACGTCCATCAGCTTGAAGAGATCGACGCCGGTCTCGATGCCCATGCGCTCGCACACCGCGGCGAACACTTCCAGCGGCGTGTTGCCGGCGCCGGCGCCGAGGCCGGCTACCGAGCCGTCGATGCGAGTCGCGCCGGCCTCGATCGCGGCGATGGAATTGGCGATGCCCATGCCGAGGTTGTGATGGCCGTGGAAGCCGATCTCGGTTTCCGGCTTCAGCACCTCGCGCAGCGCGCGCACGCGGGCGGTGGCGTCGGCGGGCAGCATGTAGCCGGCGGAGTCGGTCACGTACACCGTTTGCGCGCCGTAGGACTCCATCAGCTTGCCCTGCTGGGCGATGCCGGCGGCGTCGTTGAGGTGGGACATCATCAGGAAGCCGGTGGTGTCCATGCCCAGCTTGCGGGCGAAAGCGATGTGCTGGGGCGCGGTGTCGGCCTCGGTGCAGTGGGTGGCCACATGCACGCTGCGGGCGCCGGCGTCGTAGGCCGCCTGCAGCTCGCGCATCGTGCCCAGGCCGGGAATCAGCAGCACCGACACCTTGGCCTGCTTCATCCGCGACGCCACCGCGGCGATGTATTCCTCGTTGCTCGCCAGCGCAAAGCCGTGCTGCAGCGAATTGCCGCCCAGCCCGGCGCCGTGGGTCGCCTGCAGGTAGGGAATGCCGGCGTCGTCCAGCGCGGTGGCCACCTTCACCATCTGCGCCACGCTGATCTGCTCGCGCTTGGCGTGCATGCCGTCGCGCAGACACATGTCGTGCAGGACGACCTTGCGCCCCTTCAGGTTCGATTCGCTCATCACGCCACCTCCGCGGTTTTCAGCTTGATCTTTCCGGCCAGGATCTCCTCGGCGAACATCTCGGCGGTTCGGGTCGCGGCCGCGGTCATGATGTCCAGGTTGCCGGCGTACTTCGGCAGGTAGTCGCCCAGGCCGGCGACCTCCATGAACACCGAGACCTTGTTGCCGTCGTAGCTCGGCCCGTTCACCAGCCGGTAGCCGGGCACGTATTTCTGCACTTCACCGATCATCTGCAGGATGGATTCGGTGATGCGCGCCTGATCCGGCGCCGACTCGGTGAGGCAGTAGATGGTGTTGCGCATGATCAGCGGCGGCTCGGCCGGGTTGATGATGGCCAGCGCCTTGCCCTTCTTCGCGCCGCCGACTTTTTCGATGGCCGACGAGGTGGTGTAGGTGAATTCGTCCAGGTTGGCGCGGGTGCCCGGCCCCACCGACTTCGACGCCAGGCTGGCGACGATCTCGGCGTATTCCACGCCCTGCACCCGCGACACCGCATTGACGATGGGAATCGTCGCCTGGCCGGCGCAGGAGATCATGTTCACGTTCATCTCCACGCGGTCGGCATGCTGGCGCAGGTTCACCGGCGGCACGCACAGCGGGCCGATGGCGGCGGGCGTCAGGTCGATCATCATCACGCCCAGCTCGTTGAGCTTGCGCGAGTTCTCCGCGTGCACATAGGCGCTGGTGGCGTCGAAGGCGATCTGGATGCCGTCTTCCAGCACATGCGGCAGCAGGCCGTCCACGCCCTCGGCGGTAGTCTTGAGGCCGAGTTCGCGGGCGCGCGCCAGCCCCTCGGACGCCGGGTCGATGCCCACCATCCATACCGGCTCCAGTACCGGGCTGCGCTTGATCTTGTAGATCAGGTCGGTGCCGATGTTGCCCGAGCCGATCAGGGCGCACTTGATCTTCTTCATTGCTGTTCCTCCGCCGCGGCGCGCTGTGCCGCCGCGCGCTGGGCCATGTTCATGCCGCCGACGAAGAACTCCTCGTCGCCGTGTTCGGTAATCAGGATCCGCACGCTGTCGTGCTTCACCCCCAGGCTGCGCGTCACCGCCTCGGTAACCGCCTGCGCCACCGCGCGCTTCTGCTCGACGGTGCGCCCCTCCATCAGGTGCATCTCGATGATTGGCATGTCTCCCCCTTGAAATCGCTCAGGCCACGAAGCGCATCGACACGCTGCCGAGTTCCTGGAAGCGCGCGACCACGCTGTCGCCCGGCTTCACTGCAATCGCCTCGGTAATGCCGCCGCTCATCACGAAGCTGCCCGCCGGCAGCGTTTCGCCCAGGTCGGCGAGGATGTTCACCAGCATCGCGATCGCCTCGGCCGGATGGCCGAGCACCGCGGCCGAGGCGCCCATGGCGACGATCTCGCCGTTCTTCTCCAGCACCACGCCGAGCGTGCGCAGGTCCAGTTCCTCGACGTAGCGCGCCCGCCCGCCGCCGACGAAGCGCGCCGACGAGCCGTTGTCGGCGATCACGCTGGGCAGGTCGAACTTGAAGCCGGCAAAGCGCGAATCGATGATCTCCACCGCCGGCAGCACGTAGTCGGTGGCCGCCAGCACGTCCGCCGCGGTGCAGCCGGGGCCGCGCAATTCGCGCTTCATCACGAAGGCCACCTCGCACTCGACGCGCGGATGCACCAGGTCGCCAGTGGAAATCGCGGCGTTCTCCGGCCGCGCCATGCGGTCGGTGAGGAAGCCGATGGAGGGCACATCCACGCCCATCTGCTTCATCTTCGCCTTCGACGTCAGCCCCGCCTTCCAGCCCACCAGCCGATGGCCCTGGGCGAGGTAGCGGCGGCGCAGCTCGCTCTGCACCGCGTAGCCGTCGGCGATGGTCATCGCCGGGTATTCGTCGGTGAGTTTGGGGATGGCGCAGGCGCGGGTCTGGGCGCCTTCCACGCGTTCGCACAGGCGCACGATGTCCTCGCGCGACAGGCTCAGGTTCTGGCTCATACCGCGCTCCTTCCTGCAAATTTCACCCGGCAGCTGCCGAGCCCGCCGACGGTGCACACCAGTTCGTCGCCATCGGCCACCGGCACCAGCGCCGACTGCGAACCGGACAGAATCACCTCGCCGGCCTTGAACGGAATCCCCAGCTCGCCCAGCGTGTTGGCCAGCCAGGCCACCGCGTTGGCGGGCGAACCCTGCACCGCGGCGCCGACACCGGTGGAGTACAGCTCGCCGTTCTTCTCCAGCACCATGCCGGCCAGCGTGATGTCCAGCTTGCGCGGATCGCCCTTGGTCTTGCCGAGCACATACACGCCGCAGGAGGCGTTGTCCGCCACCGTGTCCTGGATGCGGATCTTCCAGTCGGTGATGCGCGAATCGACGATCTCGAAGCAAGGCACCACGTAGTCGGTGGCGCGGATCACATCCATCGCGGTCACGCCCGGCCCCTGCAGGTCTGCCTTCAGCACGAAGGCGAGTTCCGCTTCGGCCTTGGGCTGGATCAGCGTATCCAGCGGCAGCGTGTCGCCTTCCTGATAGACCATGCCCGAGGTGAGCTGGCCGAAGTCGGGCTGGAACACGCCCAGGAAATCCTGCACCGGCTTGCTGGTCGCGCCTATCTTCTTGCCGACGATGGTCTCGCCGGCCTGCACCCGCCGCGCCACATAGCGCTGCTGGATGCGGTAGGCATCGTCCAGGGTGATGTCCGGCGCCTGCTCGACCAGCGGCGGAATGGTGCGGCGCGCCCGCCACGCTTCGTAGAGCGCGTCGCCGTAGTGCTGGATCTTTTCCTCGTTCATGCGTCCCTCTGTGGATGGAGATGGGAGTGATGTCGGTATCTCCCCCCTTGGGGGAGCAAGGGTTTCGGCAAGCACTGCTTGCCGCCTGCGGAGCGGCGAGGCGCGGCCGGGACTCCTGGGCGGGAGGGAATGAGTTGGAGTGGGTTCGGCTGTTCCGTGGCGTCGGGCGGGAGCTTGTCTTGCTCCTCCCCTTCCAAGAGGGCGCTGGTCTCCCCCGCCTTTGGGCATTGCGCGAAAGCAGTGCCCAAGCCCGCCAGAAGCCGAAGCCGCCCTGTGCGAGGCGACCGCCCTACAACTTCACGCAGATATTCCGCGTCTCGGTGTAGAACTCCAGCGAATGCACCCCGCCCTCGCGCCCTATGCCGGACTGCTTCGAGCCGCCGAAGGCCGTGCGCAGATCACGCAGGAACCAGCTGTTGATCCAGGTGATGCCCACCTCCACCCGCGCCGCAACACGGTGGGCACGGGCGAGATTGGTCGTCCAGATCGTCGTCGAAAGCCCGTAGTCGGTGGCATTCGCCAGCGCGACCACTTCCTGTTCGCTGTCGAAGGGGCGGATGTGGCAGCAAGGGCCGAAGATTTCCTCGCGCACCACCGCGGCGGTTTCGGGCAGCCCGGTCCAGATCGTCGGCTGCACCCAGGCGCCTTCGGCCAGTTCGCCGGGCATGTCGGGCACGCCGCCGCCGGTCACCACGGTGGCGCCCTCCTCCACCGCCTTGGCGTAGTAGGACAGCACCTTGCGCTTGTGCTCCTGGCTGATCAGCGGGCCGTAGTTGGCGGCGTGGTCCTCCGGGCGGCCGTACTTCACCGCCTCGGCCTTCAGCTTCAGCGCCTGCACGAAGCGCTCGAAGATCGGCCACTCCACATACACCCGCTCGGTGCCAAGGCAGACCTGCCCGGTGTTGAGGAAGGCGGAGCGGAAGATGCCATCCACCGCGGCGTCGAAATCCGCGTCCGCGAACACGATGCCGGCGTTCTTGCCGCCGAGTTCGAAAGACACATCGCGCATGCCCTCGGATGCCGCCTTCATGATCGCCGCGCCAGTGCGGGTCTCGCCGGTGAAGGTGATCGCATCCACGCCGGGATGCTGGGTGAGGAAGGCGCCGGCCGAATCCGGCCCGAAGCCGTTCACCACGTTGTACACACCCTTCGGCACACCCACCGCGTTCATCACCTCGCCCAGCAGGACGGCGGTGTTCGGCGTTTCCTCGGACGGCTTCACCACCACGGTGTTGCCGCAGGCCAGCGCCGGGCCCAGCTTCCAGGTCATCAGCAGGAAGGGCGCGTTCCACGGGCAGATCACGCCGATCACGCCCTTGGGCACGCGGATCGCGTAGTTCAGCGCTCCGGCACCGTCCGGCGTGGCCATCTGGAAAGCCTCGGTCGGCACGTTCTTCACCACGTCGGCGAAGACCTTGAAATTGGCCGCGCCGCGCGGGATGAACACATGGCGCATCACATGAGAAGGCTGGCCGGTATCGGCCATCTCGGCCTCGACGAAGTCCTCGAAGCGGCGGGTAATCTCGTTGGCCACGCCATACAGCAGCTCGACACGCTGCTCCGTGGTGAGCCCGCCCCATTCGCCGTGCAGCGCCGCGCGCGCCGCCTGCACCGCCGCATCCACCTCCGGCCGGCCGGCCTCGCTGATCGAGGCGATCACCCTGTTATCCACCGGCGACCGCTTCTCGAAGCGCCGCCCACTGGCCGCGGCCACGTACTCGCCGGCGATGAAATTCTCGATCTGACGCATCTGCTCCTCCGTTATCCGCCCCGCCGCCGCGCTGCCTTGGGAAGCGGCGGGATGGCGTTGGGTTCTATTCGAAACGGAGTCTAAGAAGCGCGAGAAATACCGTCCAATACCTTATTTTTGGCGACCGAATACCTTCAGGGTATCGGAACGCACCGCCCTGCCCCGGGTGTGGCGACGGTGCTTCATGCGTCTTCATCGCCGCCCAACGCTCCGGCAAATGGCCCCGCCCCGCCATCCCGAGAACGCACCCGATACCCGCCCCGAGCGTCATCCCCACCTGCTCGCGGAACAGGCGCACAAAGGCACTCGCATCCTGGCAGCCGACCCTGCTGGCCTCCACCTCCACTGTCGCGCGCCACCGCATCCATGACTGCGGCGGCCTCGAGCAAAACCTGCCGCATATGCTTGCGCTGGACCGCCATACACCGCCGGTTTTGCCTTGCGTCGAGCACTTCGATGAACAGCAAAGGCCGAGAGCAGGTGTCTGAGCGCTGCTACAACACTGCTGCGTCGCTCTGAGTCGGCAATCAAGTCGCCCTAAGCCGATAGCCGGGCTCACGCCAAACGAATGGCCGTGGCCAGCCACGAGCAATACGTCACAGCTACACTTCATACGTTCGACATACAGTGCTGCCGGCGCGTCGCCGGATTTGGGCACCCATTTAGGACTGTGTATAACCGGGGACACACACAAAAGTGCTTATGAGTCAGCTCGTTACTAATGCGGAATTTGTCGATTTATACCGCGGGGTTCCGGATGAGTAAGCGAATTTGCGAGCTAAAACACGTTGAACTAAACCGCTGACGCGGTGGTGAGAGCCTCGCGGCCGCGTTGTCTTTTCCGGGCGCCCTGAGCGCTCACACCTTGCCGGTTCTCACTCGCATCCTGTCGCCGGGGCTTTCCCCGAACCGA
>NZ_WUEI01000118.1 GCF_012911025.1 Azoarcus sp. TTM-91
GGGCTGGGCGGGGCCAGGCGTTTGTGCGATGAGTTCGAGATCCAGTCCGAGCCAGGCAAGGGCACCATGGTCTCCATCACCAAATGGAAGCTGCGCTGAGGGGCGTCGAATTGAGCGGTTTGCGCAGTACCCATCTTTCCTTCGAAATCACGGATGCCAGCAGCGTGGCCTTCGCCCGCCGCGGCGCGGGCGAAGCCGCGCAATCCATCGGGTTCTCGGAGACCGACGCCGGCCGGCTGGCGCTGGTGGTGACCGAAGCCTGCACCAACATCCTGAAGCATGCCGGGCATGGCGAACTGCTGGTGCGGGTGGATGCCGGCAGCGCGGTGGCCGGCGTGGAGATCACCGCGCTGGATGCCGGCCCCGGCATCGAGGACCTCGGCAAGGCCTTCGACGACGGCCGCTCCACCGCCGGCACTTCCGGTACCGGCCTGGGCGCCATCAAGCGCTTGTCCGACGAACTCGCGGTGTACAGCCAGCCACGGTTGGGAACCGCACTGCGCGCGGTGGTGCGCAGCAAGGGGCAGGGCGGCAGCCCGCCGGCGCCGGCCCTGGCCATGGACATCGGCGGCATCTGCACGCCGCTGCGCGGCGAGGCCGTCAGCGGCGACGCCTGGAGCGTGGAGAGCGATCAGGACGGCTTCACCATCACCGTCGCCGACGGGCTGGGCCACGGCCCGGAGGCGCGGGAAGCCGCGGTCGCCGCGCTGGAGGTGGTCTATCGCCGCGCCGGCCGCGCGCCAGCCACGCTGATGGAGCTGGCGCATGGTGCGCTGCGCTCCACCCGTGGCGCAGCGGTGGCCATCTGCCGGCTGGACCTGGCCCGCTCGATGCTGTCCTTCTGCGGCACCGGCAACATCTCGGCGGTGGCCTTCGGCACCGGCAGGCCATTGACTGCGGCGGAACGCCCGCCTGCCGCGCCGGAGGCGCGGGAGAGCTGGCAGCTGTCTTCCCGCAACGGCATCGTCGGCCATGCGATGCGCGACGCCCAGCAGTTCGACCTGGCCTGGCCGCGCAATGCGCTGCTCGTGCTGCATTCGGATGGCGTGGCCACGCGCTGGTCGCTGTCCGCCTATCCGGGCCTGCACCTGCAGCCGGCGGCGCTCGTCGCCGCCGTCATCTACCGGGATTTCTCCCGCCGCCGCGACGACGCCACCGTGGTGGTGGCCAAGGCCGCGCCGGGAGTAGAGTTCGTCCATGAGCACACAGATATTCAGGCTCAGACTTGAGCGCGAGCAGGACGTGGTGAGCGCGCGCCGCACCGCGCGCGACATCGCCGCGGGGCTGGGTTTCTCCACCCTGGACCAGACGCGTATCGCCAGCGCGGTGTCGGAAATCGCCCGCAACGCCTTCATGTACGCCCGGGGCGGCGAGGTGGTGTTCGCCTTCGACGGTGCGGGCAAGCCGCAGGCCCTGCTGATCGACGTCAGCGATCATGGCCCCGGCATCCGCGATCTGCAGGAGGTGCTGGACGGCAACTACCGCTCCTCCACCGGCATGGGGCGCGGCATCGCCGGCACTCGCCGGCTGATGGACCGCTGTGTCATCGACTCTGCGCCGCAGCGGGGCACCCGGGTATCCATGCTGCGTTTCCTGCCCGCGGATGCGTCCCGGCTGTCGATCGCGGAGCTCGACCGCCTGGCCCGCGGCCTCGGGCAGCAGGCGGTGGAAGCGGCGGCGGCCGACGAAATGCAGCAACAGAGCCGCGAACTGCTCTCCACCCTGGCGGAGCTGCGCGACCGTCAGGACGAGCTGGGTCGCCTCACCCATGAACTCGAGGCCACCAACCGCGGGGTGGTCGCGCTGTACGCCGAACTGGACGAGCGTGCCGACGAACTGCGCCGCGCGGACATGATGAAGACGCGCTTCCTGTCCAACATGAGCCACGAACTGCGTACGCCGCTCAGCTCCATACGCGCGCTCTCCAATCTGCTGCTCAACCGCCTGGACGGCGACCTGAGCGCAGAGCAGGAGCGCCAGGTGGAGCTGATCCGCCAGGCGGCGGAGAACCTGTCGGACATCGTTAACGACCTGCTGGACCTGGCCAAGATCGAAGCCGGCAAGACCGAGGTCTATCCCGCCCGCTTCGAAGTTCCGGCGCTGTTCGCCGCCCTGCGCGCCATGCTCACACCGCTGCTGACCGATCCGGCGGTGAGCCTGCACTTCAACGACGCCACCGGCCTGCCGGCGCTGCACTCGGACGAAGCCAAGCTCACCCAGATCCTGCGCAACTTCGTCTCCAACGCGCTGAAGTTCACCGAGCGCGGCGAGATCCGCGTCGGCGCCAGGCTGGAGCCGGATGGCGAGAACATCACCTTCTTCGTCGCCGACACCGGCATCGGTATCGCCGCCGAGCACCAGCAAGTCATCTTCGAGGAGTTCGGCCAGGTGCAGAACCGCCTGCAGCAACGGGTGAAGGGCACCGGCCTGGGCCTGCCGCTGTGCCGCAAGCTGGCGGCGCTGCTGGGCGGCTACGTGGGCGTCAATAGTGAGCCGGGGCTTGGCTCCACCTTCCATGTCACCCTGCCCATCCAGCTGCAGGTGGATGACGTCGCCGACTCGGAGATGCCGGGAGCGCTGCCATGAACCCGCCCGGCCAACCCAGCCCGCTCATCCTCAACGTCGACGACAACGAAGGCGCCCGCTATGCCAAGACCCGGGTACTGAAGCACGCCGGCTTCTCCGTCATAGAGGCCGCCACCGGCTACGGCGCGCTGGACCAGATCCGCGAACATGCGCCGGCGCTGGTGCTGCTGGACGTGAGGCTGCCCGACATCAGTGGCATCGAGGTGTGCGAGAAGATCAAGGGCGACCCGGCCACGGTTTCCACCCTGGTGCTGCAGACCTCGGCTGCCGCGGTGCAGACACTGGACAAGGTTCGCGCGCTCGAGGGCGGCGCCGACAGCTACCTCACCGAGCCGATAGAGCCGGCGGAGCTGATTGCCAATGTGCGCGCGCTGCTGCGCCTGCGCCAGGCGGAGGAGGCGCTGCGCGAGGCCGACCGCCGCAAGGACCAGTTCCTCGCCACGCTGGCCCATGAACTGCGCAACCCGCTGGCACCGATACGCAACGCGGTGGAGCTGATGGACCCGCGCTATCGCGCCGATGACAAGGTACTGGCCGAGGCCCGCATGATCGTCGGCCGCCAGGTCGCCCACCTCAGCCGCCTGGTCGACGACCTGCTGGACGTCTCCCGCATCACCCACGGCAAGATCGTGCTGAAGATGGAAGAGGTGGACGTCGGCATCGCCATCGCCAACGCGGTCGAGGCCAGCCGTCCGCTCATCGACAAGAAGCACCATATGCTGCATGTCAACGCGCCGCAGACGGACTGCAAGGCGCGCGGCGACAGCGTGCGGGTGGCGCAGATCATCGGCAACCTGCTGTCCAACGCCGCCAAGTACACCCCGGAAGGCGGTTACCTGGAACTGAGCGCCGCGCTGGAGGGGGAGGAGGTGGTGATGCGGGTGCGCGACAACGGCATCGGCATCGCGCCGACCGAGCTCACCGAGGTGTTCGACCTCTTCATGCAGTCCAACGGCGCCATGCCGCACTCGGAAGAAGGCCTGGGCATCGGCCTTTCCCTGGTCAAGACGCTCACCGAACTGCATGGCGGCACGGTGGAGGCCCGCTCCGAGGGCCTGGGCAAGGGCGCCGAGTTCATCGTGCGGCTGCGGGCGGTGAAGAAGACCGCCACCGAAGCGCAGGCGCGGGCGGCAAGGGAGGGCGCCGGCAGCATGCGCCGGGTGCTGATCGCGGACGACAGCGTGGACGGTGCCGAATCCATGTCCATCCTGCTCGAAACGCGGGGCCACGAGGTCTGCGTCACCTTCGACGGCCTGGCCGCCATCGAGGCCGCGCGCAGCTTCCATCCCGACGTCGCCATCCTGGACCTCGGCCTGCCGGGGGCAGACGGTTACGCGGTGGCCCGCAGCCTGCGCGCCAACCCGGACACGGAAGGCGCCTTGTTGATCGCCCTCACCGGTTACGGCCAGGAAAGCGACCGTGCCCGCACCCGCGACGCCGGCTTCGACGGCCACTTCGTCAAGCCGGCCTTGTTCGAGGACGTGATGCGCGCCATCGACGCCGAAGGCGCGCCGGGCCGGCCGCGCAACCGCGGCGCAGGCGTGGCGACGGCCGGCTGACCCGCAGCCGCGCCCAGCCGGCCACCGGCATCGGCGGGCCGCTTTTCTGCCCCCGCCGCGATCCACCCGGCACCGGTGGTGCGCCCCTCGCCGAATCCGCGCCGCTGCGGCCTGTCCTTGCTCGCCTCCGCGCCCGGGCACACCGGGAAGCGGCGTGAGCCCGGTCAGGCTGCCGGCGCTTGCCCCCGCACGCCACGCCGCACCCCCTGCGGGGTGATACCGAAGCCCCGCATGAACGCTTCCCGCATGTGGCGGCGGTCGCGGAAGCCGGTTTCGCGGGCGACCACCTCCAGCGGGTGGCTGCTCTGCTCGATCATCAGGCGGGCGGCTTCCAGGCGCAGGCTTTCCACCGCCTTGGCCGGCGACTGGCCGGTTTCCCGGGCGAAGACGCGGCTGAACTGGCGCGGGCTCAGGTGGGCGGCCTGGGCCAGTTCTTCCACGCTCAGCGGCCGGTGCAGGTTGCCGCGCGCATATTCCAGCGCGCTCTGGATGCGGTCGGATTTCGGTGCCAGCGCGAGCAGTTCCGAATGCTGCGACTGGCCGCCGGAGCGGTGCTGCTGCATCACCAGCTTGTGCGCCACGCTGCGGGCAATCTCATCGCCCAGGTCTTTCTCCACCATGGCCAGCGCGAGGTCCATGCCGGCGGTCATGCCGGCGGAAGTCCAGATCGGGCCGTCGACGATGTAGATGCGGTCGTCCTCCACCTGCACGTCGGGATACAGGCCTTGCATGTCGCGGGCGTAAGCCCAGTGCGTGGTGGCGCGGCGGCCGGCCAGCAGGCCGGCTTCGGCAAGCACGAAGCTGCCGGTGCAGATGGCGGCCATGCGCCTGGCGCGTGGGCCTTGCCGGCGGATGAAGGCCAGCAGGCCGGGTGGGCTGGGGTGCTGCAGGGGCTGGATGGCGCCGCTGACGATCCAGGTATCCGCCTGGCTGCGTGGCCCCAGGGCGCGGGTGCCCACCGTCAGCCCCAGGGAGGCGCGCACCTCGCCGCCGGCCACCGAGTAGTTGTCGATGGCATAGAAGGGTTCGCGCGTCACCATGTTGGCGAACTCGAACACCGATTGGGTGGCGATGGTCATCAACTGGAAGCCATCCGCCAGCAGGTAGCCGATGCGATGCATGTCGGGCGTCCTTTTTCGTGCAATGTCTGAAAAAAGTACTTTATACGTCATTTGAGACAATGGCGACACGCCCTACGATGCCTCCATGTCTTCATCGAATGGAGTGACATCATGACGCAGCAGCATCCGGGTACCGCCCTCATCACCGGCGCCTCTTCCGGCATCGGCGCGCTCTACGCCCAGCGCCTGGCCCGCCGCGGCTACGACCTCATCCTGGTGGCGCGCAACCGCGGCCGCCTCAACGCCCTGGCGGAGCGCATCACCACCGAAACACGCCGCAGCGTCGAAGTGCTGGAGGCCGACCTCGGCGATCCGGCGCAGCTGGCGCGGGTCGAGGCCAAGCTGCGCGAGGACGCCAGCATCACCCTGCTGGTGAACAATGCCGGCATCGGCACCCACACCCCCTTGCTGGACAGCGACGTGGGGCGGATGACGCAGATGGTGGCGCTCAACGTCACCGCGCCGATGCGCCTGAGTTACGCGGCGGCGCCCGGCTTCGTCGCGCGCGGGCGGGGCGGCTTGATCAACATCTCCTCCATCGTCGCCATCGCGCCGGAGATCCTCAACGGCGTCTATGGCGGCAGCAAGGCCTTCGTGCTGGCCTTCAGCCAGTCGCTGCACCATGAGCTGGCGGGCAAGGGTGTGCGCGTGCAGGCGGTGCTTCCCGGCGCCACCGCCACCGACTTCTGGGCGAGCGGCGGCCTGGCGGTGGAGCACCTGCCGCAGGACATCGTGATGCGTGCGGAAGACCTGGTGGACGCCGCGCTGGCGGGCTTCGACCGCGGCGAACTGGTGACCATCCCGTCGCTGCACGAGCTGGAGGAATGGCAGATGTACGAGGCCGCCCGCCAGGCGATGTCCGCGCATCTCTCCCGCAACGTTCCGGCGCCGCGCTATGCGGTGCCGCGCTGAGGGAGCCGGCGATGAAATACAGGGTTTTCGGACGTACCGGCGTGCGTTTGGCGCAGATCGCGCTGGGTACCGCCAACTTCGGCCAGCGCTGGGGGCACGGCGCGGATGAGGCGGACAGCGCGGCCATCTTCGACGCGTATGCCGAGGCGGGCGGCAATTTCATCGATACCGCCGACATCTACCAGTTCGGCCAGTCGGAGGAGATCCTCGGCGGCCTGCTGGCGGGGAGGCGGGAAGCCTTCTTCCTCGCCAGCAAGTTCAGCAACGGTGCGCAACCTGGCGCCGGCCGCCTGCTGACCGGCAACAGCCGGCAGGCGATGGTGGCCTCGGTGGAGGCGAGCCTGCGGCGGTTGAAGACGGACCGCATCGATCTCTACTGGGTGCATCACCCGGACGGTCTTACCCCGGCGGAGGAAATCCTGCGCGGGCTGGACGACCTGGCCCGCGCCGGCAAGATCCTATACGCCGGTCTCTCCAACTTCCCCGCCTGGCGGCTGGCGCGGGCGGCGACGCTGGCCGAGCTTGGCGGCAGCCTGCCGATCGCCGCCGCGCAGTTCGAGTACAGCCTGGTGCGGCGCGAGCCGGAAGCCGACCTGATACCGGCGTCGCAGGCGCTGGGGCTGGCGCAGGTCACCTGGTCGCCGCTGGGCGGCGGCATGCTCACCGGCAAGTACCGGCGCGGCGAGCGGGGCAGGGCGGAAGGGCTGGGGGGCAAGGTCTTCCAGGCAGAGGATTCGCCGCAGCGCGTGGCGGTGCTGGATACGGTGCTGGCCATCGCCGGCGAGCTGCAGGTCACGCCGGACCAGGTGGCCATCGCCTGGGTGGGCAGTCGCGGCGTGTTTCCGCTGATCGGCCCGCGATCTCAGGCGCAGCTGGCTTCCAACCTGGGCGCCGCCGGCCTCGAACTCTCCGCCGCGCAACTGGCCCGTCTGGATGCGGCCAGCGCGCCGGCCGGCGCTGCCGGCACCGCGCCAGCGGTGGGGCTGGACCTGAGCGCGACCGAGATTCCTTTCACTCCGGTTGCCTGAGGCCGCCCTGCGTCCGGCCGGCAACTGGGAACGGGTGCCGGCCGAGCGCTTCCGGGCGGGGCAGGACCGCGGCCCCGTGCCGCCGGGCCGGCCGGCTGCTGCACAAGGGGCGTCCTCTACGGGAGGCGCTCCGGGCCGCGGTTCCACCGCAGTGCTCCTTCACCGCGTCACGGCCGCTCTTGTGGCCGGCTTTCCCATTCATGCAGGAAAAAACATGCAGAACGACATTCCCGCGCCCACCGTGCGCGCACTTCGCGTCCTGAGCCTGGCCTACTTCGTCCAGGCCACCGGCGCCCTGTCCCTGGTCGGGGCCCTGGACGCGGTTTCCCGCGAATGGGGGCTGACGGATGCCGGCAGCGCATACCTCATCTCGGTATTCGGCATCGTCTTCGCCCTTGCCGCGCCGCTGTTGCAGGTCTTTCTCGGCCACCTGAGGCGCCGGCGGCAGGTGCTGCTGGGGCTGGGCGTGTTCAGCGCCGCGGCGCTGCTGTTCGCCGCCGCGCCGGATTATCCGGCGCTGCTGCTGGCGCGGGTGCTGATGGGGTTGGGGGCCGCCTTCGTCGGGCCGGTGCTGGGGGCGCTGGGTTCCAGCCTGGTCGCGCGGGAGCAGCAGGGGCCGGCGATCGCCACCGTGCTGCTCGGGCTCTCCATCGCCGGCCTTGTCGGCATGCCGGGCGCCGCCTGGGTGGCGCATGCGCTGGGGGTACGCCTGCTGTTCGTGCTGGTGGGGGCGGCCGGCCTGCTGTGCGCCTGCTTGATCCTGCGCGCGGTGCCGGACGCCGCACCGGGAGAGCGCATCCGGCTGGCCACCGTCGGCCGCCTGCTGCGCGACCCGCAATCCCTGAGCGGCTTCCTCGTCGCTTTCTTCATCGCTGCCGGCGTGTATGCCACCTATGGCTTCCTCGCACCCATCATCCGCGATGTCTACCTGGCCGGGCCGGAGACGGTCTCCCTCGCGCTGGCGGTGCTGGGAGTGGCCGGGGTGCTGGGCAATCTGTTCGTCACCCGCATGGCAAGGCGCTACTCGGCCGAGGCCATGCTCCACGCCGGCATCGCGGTGCTGGCGCTCAGCCTGGGCCTGATGCGCCTGGCGCCGCCGGTGCTGGCGATGTTGTTCGCCATGCTGGCGGTGTTCGCCTTCGCCACCGACATGCTGTGGCCCAGCCAGCAGCGCCGCATCATCGAGCGCCACCCGGAACAGCGCGGAATCGCCCTGGCGCTGACTTCGTCCTTCGTTTTCTGCGGCATCGGCGCCGGCACCGCGCTCGGCGCCTGGATCTATCCGCAGGCAGGCCATACCGGCGTGCTGCTGGGCTCGCTCGGCCTGCTGGCGCTGGCGGTCTTCTGCCTGCGCTTCCCCATGCGCAGCCGCGGCGCCGCCCGGCCTTGCACCGGCAGTGTGGCGCCGGGCTGCGGTTCGGCATGCTGAGCAAGGGAGACCTGCAAATGAAGATGGAGCGTCCCATGCCGCCCGCCGACGCCGCCTCCGGTGACACCGGGGTGCAGCCGTGGCGGGTATTCCTCATCGCCAGCGTGGCGGTGTTCCTGGTATCCATCGACAGTACCGTGTTGTTCGCCGCCTTCGCGGCGCTGCGCGAGGCCTTCCCCGCCAGCTCGGCGGCCGGGCTGTCCTGGGTGCTCAACGCCTACACCGTGGTGTATGCGGCGATGCTGGTGCCCGCCGGGCGCCTTGCCGACACGCATGGCCGCAAGCGCATGTTCATGACCGGCGTCGGCGTGTTCTCGGTGGCTTCGCTGGCCTGCGGGCTGGCGCCGGACGTAGGGGCGCTGGTGGCGGCGCGGGTGCTGCAGGCGGTGGGGGCGGCGTTGCTGACGCCGGCTTCGCTCGCCATCGTGCTGGGCGCTTTCCCGCTGCGCCAGCGGGCGGTGGCGGTGAGCATGTGGGGCGCGGTGGGCGGCCTGGCCGCGGCGACCGGGCCCAGCGTGGGAGCCTGGCTGGTGGATAGCCTGGGTTGGCGCTGGGCCTTCTTCATCAACCTGCCGCCTGCCCTGTGGTCGCTCTGGCGTGCGCGCCGCCAGCTGCCGGCGGAAGGGGCGCCGGCAGCTGGCGGGCGCCGTTTCGATGCCGTCGGCGTGGCGTTGCTGGTCGCCGGGGTCGGGGCGCTCACCTGGGCGGTCGTGAGCTTCGAGGCCCATCCCTGGCGTTCGCCGCAGGTGGCCGGCGCCGCCTCGCTGGGCCTGCTGCTGATGGCGGGCTTCGTTGCCTGGGCGCGCGGCCGCGCGGATGCGGCGCTCGATCTGTCGTTGTTCTCCAGCCGGACCTATCGCGCGGTGAATCTCGCCACCCTGGTGTTCGGCGCCGCCTTCGCGATGATGTTCTTCGGCTTCTTTTTCTTCATGACCGGCATCTGGCACTACAGCCTGCCGCTGGCCGGGCTGGCGATCACGCCGGGGCCGCTGATGGTGGTGCCGGTGGCCATGCTCTGCGGCCGGCTTGCCGCCCGCACCGGCCACCGTCCGGTGCTGGTCGGCGGTTGCCTGCTGCTCGCCGCCGGCGGCATCTGGCAGAGCCTGGTGCCGGGAGCGCAGCCGCAGTACCTCACCCACTGGCTGCCCAGCCAGTTGATGACCGGCATCGGCGTCGGCATGGCGATGCCCTCCCTGGCCGGCGCCGCGGTGGCCAGCCTGGGCAGCGCCCAGTATGGGGTCGGCAGCGCGGTGAACCAGGCCATCCGCCAGTTCGGCACGGTGCTGGGCGTGGCCTGGATCATCGTCGTGCTGGGCCATGCGCAGATCGGGCTGGAGGATTTCCGCCTGCTCAGCCGCAGCTATGCGGCGCTGGCGCTGCTGAGCGCGGCGCTGTGCCTGGCGGTGCACACCCGCCCGGCGGGGCGCAAGCCGGGCTGAGGCGCCGTCCGCCCACCGGCTCGCCGCCTGTGAAAGTGGAAGCCGGCACGCCGGTGAACGCGAGAGGCCCGGCCGGCGCGGCTTCGCGCACGGTCGGGCCCCGGGCCGGCGGGCAGCCTGGCGCTGGCTGCCCGCGCACTGCCGCCGCTCAGGCGGGTTGATGCAGGCGGCGGTGCACCAGCGGACTGCCGCGCAGGCCCCGGCCGGCCTTGGCGGCGGCCAGCAGCGCGAGGTCGATCAGCGGCTCCACCAGCACCACGCTCATGTAGGCGGCGCCGAAGCGGGCGACTTCGCCGAGGTTGGCTGCGCCCACGCCCTGGCCGTAGATGGCCCAGAAGGCTACCCAGGCGACGATGCCGCCCTGGTAGGCCAGCGACAGTTGCAGCGCCTGCTTGTAGCCGATGTCCACATAGGCGGTGTCGGCCGGGATGATCTTCTTCGCCAGCGCGGCGGCGGCGAACAGCGGCACCAGCAGGGTGGTGATGTTGATGCCGTACTGCGGCAGGTCGAAGGGGGCGAAGAGCAGGCCCTGCACCAGCAGGCCGCCGGCCAGGCCGATGGCGGCGGGCGCCAGGCCGAACAGCAGCAGCAAGGTGGTGCCGAGGATGAGGTGGACTTCGGAGACGCCCACCGGGTGGTGCGGCAGCACTTCGAAGAAGCAGAACACCAGCGCGGTGGCCAGCAGGCTGCGCAGGGCCAGCGCGGCGAGGCCGTCGCGCTTGAGCATGTCCAGCGCGGCCTTGGCGGTGAGGCCCAGCGCGGCGGTGGCGGTGGCGTAGCTCAGCGCCATCTTGGCGCCGTCGACGATTCCAGGTTCGATGTGCATCTGGGTTTTCTCCTTGCTGTTTGCGGTTGCTGGGTGCTGCGATCAATGGCCTGCGGGCGCGGGAAGGCGCCGCAGGCGGGAAATGGGGGCCGCCGGCTGGGCGGCGGGATGGGGTTGGCGACCAGGTGTTTTTCCTTCGCTCAGGCGAGGCCGCAGGTCTGGCAGAGTGGTGCCGCCTGCTTCGTCATGGCGAAGGAAAGCGCAGGGGCGCTTCATGCCGCGCTCCAGTCTGATGCCCGCAGCAGCGCCGCCCGCCAGTCGGCCGCCAGCCGCGCGGCGCGTTCCAGCCGCGGCCGGCCGTCGTCGAAGTCCACCACGGTGCACTGGTCGGCATGGCGCGGGCGTGGCGGCAGCGGGTCGAAGCGGGCGTCGGTGAGCAGGCTGAGGGCGATGGGCTGGACCGGGCAGGTCTTGCGGTAGCGGCTCAGCACCTCCTCCGCCAGTCGCAGCGCGGCCTGCGCCGGGCTGCCGCCGCCGCCGGCCAGCGGCGCGATCCAGCCTTCGTTGTGCGCCTGGGCCTTGCGCGGCGCTTGCAGCAGACGGGCGCCCTGGCCGTCGAAGGCGATCACCGCCAGGGCTTCGCGCTTGCGGTAGCTGGCCGCGCTCCACTCCAGCAGCAGGCCCTTGGCGAGCGCCAGCCGCTGGCCGCGCAGCATGGAGGCGGAGCAGTCCAGCAGGATGCAGTGCAGGCCGGCGCTGCCTTCGGCGCGGCGACGCCGGCGCAGGTGTTCGCGCGCCAGCGGCTGGCGGCCCTTGGCGGCAAGGGTGCGCGGCCAGTCGATGCGACTGCCGGCGGGCAGGGCGCCGCGGCCCTTGCGGCGGGTGTTGGCTGCGCGTCCGGCGGGCTCCCTGCCGGGAGCGCTGCGCCCGGCCGGACGCGTCAGGCTTTTTTTGCATGGGGGTATCCCGGCGCGGCTGGCGGCTTGAGGGGTTTCAGCGCGGCGATGGCGACAGGCTGCGGCGGCAGGGCGCCCCAGTCGCCGTCGTTTTCCTTGCTGTCGTCCGGGTTCCGGGCGGTGGTCTGGCCCTCGGCACCGTAGCGGCTGGAGCCCGGGTTCTGTGCGGACCTTGTGTTCGCAGCGGGCGGGGCGAGGCCGTCCTGCGCATCGCCGCTGCCGGCGTTCGCCCGCGGCTGCTCGGCCGCCTCCGGCGGCACGCTGCGCCGGTGCGCCAGCACCAGTTCGGCGACGGCGGCGATGTCGGTGGCGGCGATTTCGCTGCGCCCTTGCAGTGCCGCATGGGCACGGGCCGCGCGCAGCATCACCAGGTCGGCGCGCACGCCTTCCACCGCGGCGGCGTAGCAGCGTTCGGCGACTTCGGCGTGGGCGGCGTCGGTGTAGGGAATGGCGGGCAGTGTGGCGCGGGCGGCGGCGATGCGGGCGGCGAGGGCGTGTTCGGCGGCCTGGTGGCGCTGGTGGAAAGCGATGGGGTCGGCGTCGAAGGCGAGGCGGGCGCGGACGATGGCCTGGCGCTCGGCTGGCGGCAGCTGCGCTTCCAGGCGCAGGAAGAGGCCGAAGCGGTCCAGCAGCTGCGGGCGCAACTCGCCTTCCTCCGGGTTCATGGTGCCGACCAGGGCGATGCGGGCCGGATGGGCGTGGGAGACGCCGTCGCGCTCCACCCGGTTGATGCCGCTGGCGCAGACGTCCAGCAGCAGATCCACCAGCCCGTCCGGCAGCAGGTTCACTTCGTCGATGTAGAGCACGCCCTCGTGAGCCTGGGCGAGCAGGCCGGGGCGGAAGCTCACCTTGCCGCTTTGCAGCACGGCTTCCAGGTCCAGGCTGCCGGCCAGCTGTTCTTCGCTGGCGCCCAGCGGCAGGTTGATGAAGCGGCTACCGGGCAGCAGCGCCGCCAGCGCGCGGGCGCTGGTGGATTTGGCGGTGCCGCGCGGGCCTTCGACCAGCACGCCGCCGATCAGCGGGTCGATGGCGGCGAGCAGCAGCGCGGTCTGCAGTCGCTCCTGGCCGTGCAGCGCGGTGAAGGGG
>NZ_WUEI01000119.1 GCF_012911025.1 Azoarcus sp. TTM-91
TCCCTCTCCCCCGCCCCTCTCCCGCGAGGGGAGAACACCTCACTTCTGAACCGCGTTGCGCCGCGCGCCTCGCTCTGGCGCAGGAGGACGGCCTCCCCCACTCCGGGAAAAACGTCCGGGACGGCCCGGCCCTGCATGGAGGGCCGCATCATGGCCTGGTTCTACCTCATCACCGCCGGTCTGTTCGAAGTCGTCTGGGCCTGGTCGATGAAAATGTCGGAGGGCTTCAGCCGGCCCCTTCCCACCGCCGTCACGCTGGTCGCCATGGTGATCAGCTTCGCCCTGCTTTCCATCTCGATGCGTAGCCTGCCGCTGGGCACCGCCTACACGATGTGGACCGGCATAGGCGCGGTCGGCGCCTTCCTGGTCGGCATCACCGTGCTGGGCGAGGCGGTGACGCCGATGCGGCTGCTGGCGGCGGCGCTGATCGTCTGCGGGCTGGTGCTGATGAAGCTGAGCGCCTCGCCTTAAGAAGTGCCGCTAAAGTGAGGCTCATGCCTTTCGCACATGTCGCCAGCAAATGACGCAGCAGGCGATTTCGAGAGCAGGCCCGTGAATGACAGCGAGCCGCTCGAAACGGACGCGCAGTCCGCGAAAGTTGCGCAAGCAGCCCAGAGGGCGTTCGACCACCCTCGCGCGCCTCCCCCAGGCGCGCTGCCCTGCGGCTGGCTCCTGCGGGCGATCCAACTGGTGATGCCGACCACGGCTGGCTCAAGGCCCGCAATTCATCTCGCAGTACCTCTTCTCCACCTCGAAAAGCGAGGCAACAGTTCCCAAGTGAATGCATGGGCGAACGCCCATTCCTCCATTCGGTTCGCGGTTGCTCGCCATCGCTTCACGATCTCCGCCGACGGCTGGATCGAGCATCGATAACGCTCGTAACGGCGCTGCGTCCGTCAAGCGAGGGAATGCCGCCGCACCTGCCCCGGCAACATGCCGTGCGCACGCCGGAACGCTGCCCCGAAATGGCTGAAGTTGCTGTAGCCCAGCGCACTGGCCGCCTCGCCGGCCGTCATCTGGCCGGAAGCGATCAACGTCCAAGCCCGGCGCATGCGCTCGCGCTGGTAGAGCGCATGCACGGGCATACCGAACAGCGCCTTGAAACCACGCTTGAGGGCGAAAGTATTGAGCCCGCATTCCGCCGCCAATTCTTCCAGCGTGGGCGCTTGCGCGAGGTCGCGCAGCAGCCGTTCGCGCGCCGCATGCAGGCGCTCCCGCGTCCTGGAATTCAACCCTGCCTGGGCCTGTCGCCGGTTGGCCAACAGCAGGCACGCCAGCAGTTCCAAACTCTTGACCTCGCGCATCAAGCCCAGGCTGGCTGGATTCAGCAACACAGCATCCAACTCACGCGCCACGCGCAACGTGTCAGCGTCCCCGGACTGGATACGCAAGCAGCCATCGCGTCGCAGACCATCGAAGTAATCCACTCCCGCCTCCCCCGCCAAAGCGGCGAGGCATCCAGGATCGACCAGCAGCCCCACGTGGTGCACAGCCCCCTGGAAGCACGTCTTCCAGCACGCCCCCGGCATGAAACCGGCGACGGTCTGTTGCCCGGCCACCCGGAAGCGCCAGCCATCGGCATCTACCGACATCCCATCGCGCAGCCAGACCGACAGATGCAGGCGATGTTCTGAATCCATCACCGCGATGGTGGTCGGCGCTCCGTACTCGCTGCGACTGGCGAAGGCAGACAAGCCGCGTCCATTGGCGTAAGCCCCGCTGCGCTGCGGCCCGGCGGGCCATAGCTCGGGCCTGTGCATCAGGTCGGGCGGGAGATACCCCGCCACGTCCACCAGTGGGATCTCCGGCATGGAAAGACTCCTTCTTCGGGTATTGCGACTCCCGCTCAGGGCAGACGATCTAAATGAGAATCAACATCATTAGAGCACAGACTTTTCACCGAGAGAACCATGACTCCTCCGCAACGACAGCCCCTCGCGGCCAGCCTGTGCCTTGCGTTCGCCACAGGCGCATTCCTTTCCTCCGCCCACGCGCAAACCGCATCCGAGACGCCTCTCCCCCCAACCCTGCCAGCTGTCGTGGTGACGGCCACCAAGCAGAACCTGCCTGCGTTCGAGACACCTGCCAGCGTCAGCGTGGTCGATGGCCATGCCCTCGAAAGCGGAGGCATGCAGTACCTGGACGATGTGGCGCAGCAGCTGCCCAACGTGTACTTCTCCGATTTCTCTGGCGGGCCGGGCACCATCGTGATCCGCGGCATGGGCCACGGCGACGAGGAATCGGACGTCGCCAGCGTGGGGGTGCAGATCGACGGCGTCTCCCTGCCGCTGACCAGCCTCGCCGGCAATCTCTTCGACCTGGACCATGTGGAAGTCCTGCGTGGCCCGCAGAGCCTGCTGCACGGGCAGGGTTACATCGGCGGTCTGGTGGCGCTGCGCAGCCGCGACCCCGGCTTCACTTTCGGGGGCAGCGCGCAGATCGACGCTGGCAGCTACGGCCACCGGCGCGTGGGCATGGGTGTCGATCTGCCCCTGTCCGATCGCACGGCAGTACGCCTGACGCTGGGACGCGACCAGGGCGACGGCTACATCGACAACCGCAACCTCGGGCGCAGCGACACCGCCGGCTGGGGCAGCAATTTCGCGCGGTTGAAGCTCCTGCATCGCGACGAGGCCGGCGGCGAATTGCGCCTGGGGCTGCACCACCTCGACCGCAAGGGCGACAACGACCTGTTCCTGCGCTCTGACCATGTCGATGACCGCGAGTCGGTGGAGGGCGAGGCCGGAACCAACGACATCGACTACACCGTGCTCAGCGCCGAATACACCCGGCCACTGGATGCCAACACCCGCGTGACGATGGCGGCCGGCAGCAGCCGCACCCGGTGGAGCTACTGGCTGCCCAGCTCCGTGTTCGGCGCCACCAATGGCTACGACATGGACCTCAAGAGCCACCACGCGGAGGCCCGCCTCCAGCGCACGGCCACGGCATCAAGCCCCTGGGACTGGATGGCTGGCTTCTACCTGGCCCGCACCGGCATGGATCGCCCCTACCTGTACGACTACGCGCCGTACTTCCGCAGTGTCACGCAGTCACAGGTGGACGGCACCACGGTGGCCGCTTTCGGCGAAGCCGGCTGGCATTTCGCGCCGCAGTGGCGCCTGGCGGCCGGTCTGCGCCTGACCCGCGACCGTCGCGAACTGGAATGGAGGAGCGACCAGAACGGCGCCGTCCAGAGCTTGCAGCGCGACGTCAACAACACCGTGTGGCTGCCCCAGCTGACGCTGGAGTACCAACCGGACGAGCGGCAGTTCGCGTGGGCCAAGGTCTCCCGCGGCTACAAGGCTGCGGGCTTCAACATCTACGCCACCAGCCCGGTGGCCGCCGGCGATCCGTACGAACCGGAGTATGTGAACTACGCCGAACTCGGCTACCGCATCCGCGGCGCGGAAAACCTCTGGAGCGTGGAAGCCACCGCCTTCCACGCGCAACTGCGCGACCAGCAGGTGGTCGTGCAGGGCCTGGGCGGCGTCACCATGACCGACAACGCCGGCCGCTCGCACAGCCAGGGCATCGAGCTCAGCGGCACGCTGCGCCCGGTGCGCACGCTGCAACTGGGCGGCCAGATCGGCTATGTGAGGGCGGTCTACGACGAATACACCCGCGGCACCACCGACTATGCCGGCCAGCAGTTCTCGGCCACCCCGCGCAGCACCATCGGCGCGACGATGACCTGGCGCCCGACCGCCGACTGGGAAATGGGCGTGGCAGTGCGGCACATCGGCCGTGTGTACCTGCAGACGAATCGCCAGGACGACGGTCCCTACACCTTGGCGGATGCGCACCTGAGCCTGTACGCCAAGGGCTGGACGGCCACGGTGTACGGCAAGAACCTGGGCGACGCGAAGTACCTGACCCGCGCCATCAGCGATGGCGCAGGCGGCGTCCTGGCCGTGCGGGGCGCGCCGCGCACCTTCGGTGTGAGCCTCGCGTATGACTTCTGATATCCGCCTGCACGCCAGCGAATACCGCGCCCTGGCCCTGATGTACGCGGCCCAGGGCCTGCCCTCGGGCCTGGCCTTCTACGCACTGGGCGCACTGATCCGCCAGGGCGGCCATGGCGTGGAAGACGTGGGCCTGATCGGCCTGGCCTTCCTGCCCTGGGCGCTGAAGTTCCTCTGGGCCGCGCCCGTCGACAACGCCTGCGCGCGCTGGGGCCACGGCCGCGTGGTCGGCGCGATGCAGGCCTTCATCGTGCTGGCCACGCTGGCGCTGATTCCTTTTCCGCCCGGGCCGCAACTGCATGCGGCGCTGGCGGGTGTGCTGCTGCTAAACACCCTGTCCGCCACCCAGGACATTGCCACCAACGCCTACGCGGTGACGCGCCTTCAGGGCCGTGCGGCCGGCCCCGCCAACGCCATCCAGGTGGCGGCCTTCATCACCGGCATGCTGGTGGGCGGTGGCGGGCTGTTGATGGTGATCGGGCGCATCGGCTGGGCCGGTGGCATGGCGGGCCTGGCCGCACTGCTGGCAGTGCTGTACCTGCCCTTGATGCTCGATCGGCGCTGGCTGGCCGCGACAGCAGCGCCCGCAGGCCATCCCTTCGTGTCACCAATGGAAGCACCGGCAACGCCTGCCCGCCTGCGCGACCTGCGCCGCCATGCCGACCTCGGCTGGGCGCTGTTGCTCGCGCTGGTGTTCAAGTTCTCCAGCACGGCGGTGGAAACCTTGGTCCAGCCCTGGCTGGTGGATCGTCCCCTGGATCTCACGCAGATCGGCAGCCTGCAGACCGTGCGCCTGATCGCCACCGCCATCGGCGGCGTCGTGCTGGGCATCCCGCTGGTACGCCGGCTGGGCAACCGGCGCGCGGTGCTGGCCAGTGCCGGGCTGGCGACCTTGCTGCTAGGCACCGCCTGGGGGCTGAATGCGGCCGGCGTCAGCGAGACGTATTGGCTCGCGCTGGCCTTCGGCGTTGAAGCGATGGCGGCCGGCGCGCTGTACGTAGCGATCTGGGCGCTGTTCATGAACTGGGCATCGCCCGAGCGTCCAGGCACCGACTACACCGCCATGCAGTGCTGCGAGAGCGTGGCCAACGCCGTGGCGGCCGGCGCGATCGGCGGGCTCGGCGCACGCTGGGGCTATGGGACCGCCTTCGCAGCAGCCTGGGGCGCCGGTGCAGTGGTGCTGGCACTGATGGCGTTGGCCGTGGCGCGGCTGCAAATGCCGCGGGAAGCAGCACGATGAAGATGGGATCATCCGGACCGGCACCGCGCTTCGGTGCCCTGATGCGCATGGCGCCCTTTTCGTTGGCTGCGGCGGCCCTGCTGGCCACGGCGTCCGCAGCCCTGTCACTGGCTCCGTTCTGGGTGCTCTACCGCATCGCCGTGGAACTGGCGGCCGCGCAGCCCGACGTGACGCAGATCCGCAATCTGGCCCTGCTGGCGCTGTCGCTGGTACTGGCACGCTGGGTGTTGATGGCGCTGTCGCACGGCTTCGCCCATTGGGGCGCCTTCGCTGTGCTCTACCGCCTGCGGCTGGCGCTGGCGCAGAGGCTGCTGCGGGTGCCTATGGGCTTCTTCGCACGCCAGGGCAGTGGTGTGCTGCGCAAGACGGTGATCGACGACACCCAGGCCATGGAAGGCTTCCTCGCCCACATGCTGCCCGACGCATCAGCCGCCGCCACTGTGCCGCTGGCGGCACTGGCCCTGCTGTTCATGGCCGACTGGCGGCTGGCGCTGGCTTCACTCGTGCCGCTACCGGTGGCGCTGCTGTTCCAGATACGCATGCTGCGCGGCTCGGCGGCGCGCATGCACGAATGGCATGAGGTGCAGGGCCGCATTGCCGGGCGGATCGTCGAGTACCTGCGCGGCATCCCGGTGGTCAAGGTGTTCGGCCTGTCGGCCCGCGCCTTCGGCGACTTCGGCCAGGCCATCGAGGACGCCGTGCGCTGGGTCGAGCGCTACGCAAGCTCCTCGGCCGCCGGCTGGGCCGTGTTCGTCGGCCTACTGACGGCCAACCTGGTCGTGGTGGCGCCGCTCTCCGCCTGGCTGCATGCGCGCGGCGAGGTCGATACCGCCACCGTGCTGCTCTTCCTGCTGGTAGCGCCGGCCGTGCTGCAGCCACTGCTGCGGCTGACCTTCGCTTTCGGCGAGCAGGCGCGGCGGGCCGAAGCGCTGGTGCGCATCAACACGGTGCTGCAGGCGCCGACGCTGGCCGAGACGCCAGCACCTACCGCCCTGCCGACACGTGCCGAACCGCACGGCATCGCCTTCGAGAACGTAGGCTTCGCCTACGAGGGGCGGGGAGAGTACGAGGCTCCGGCGCTGAATGCCCTGAGCTTCGAAGCCCCCGCCGGTGGCGTGACGGCACTGGTCGGCCCCTCGGGCTCCGGCAAGAGCACGATCGCGCACCTCGTCCCCCGCTTGTTCGATGTCAGCGCCGGCTGCGTGCGCATAGCCGGCCATGACGTGCGCGACTGGCCGTCCGATGAACTGCTGTCCCGCATCGCCATCGTGTTCCAGGAAGTCATGCTGTTCCACGGCACGGTGCGCGACAACCTGCGCATCGCCCGGCCCGACGCCGACGACGATGCGCTGCGCGCCGCCGCCCGTGCCGCCCGCGCGCTGGACTTCATCGAGCGCCTGCCGCAAGGCTGGGAGACGCCGCTGGGCGAGCGCGGCGCGCGACTGTCCGGCGGCGAGCGCCAGCGCCTGTCCATCGCCCGCGCGCTGTTGAAAGACGCCCCCATCCTGCTGCTGGACGAGGCCACAGCCCATGCCGACGCCGAGAGCGAATGGCTGATCCAGGAGGCGCTGGCCGAGGCCTGCCAAGGCCGCACGGTGCTGATGATCGCGCACCGGTTGCAGACCGTGGTCGATGCCGACCACATCGTGGTGCTGCAGGCCGGCCGCGTGGCCGGCCAGGGCCGGCACCACGCCTTGCTGGCGGACTGCCCGCTGTACCGCCGGCTGTGGGATGACCAGCAGCAGGCGGCCGACTGGCAGCTCATCGATCGGCAGCAGGGTTCGGAGGACCGGCCATGATGCGCGACCTGATGCTGGCCGGCCGTGAACTGGCCGGCGGCCACACCGATCCGCGCTTGCGCACCGGGCTCCTCTGGGCCGCCGCCGAAGCGCTGTTCGCCGCGCTGCCCTATGGCCTGCTGTGGTGGCTACTGTCCGCCCTACTCGGCGGCCCGGTGCCGGCGGCGCAGACCGCCACCGTCGCGGCCGGCCTGCTGCTCTGCCTCGGCTTGCGCATCGCCTGCGCCCGCCGCGCCATGCCGGCCACCTTCGCTGGAGCCTACGCGACGATGGGCCAGGCCCGGCTGCGCCTGGCCGACCACCTGCGCCAACTGCCGCTGGGCTGGTTCGCCCGCCAGCGCAGCGGCGCCCTCGCCGGCGCGCTGGTGAGCGACCTGCAGGTGGTGGAAGACATCTGGGCGCACTTCCTGGGTGTGTTCTTCGGCGGGCTGCTGGTACCGCTGCTGGTCACCACCCTGCTCATTGCCGTGGACTGGCGCCTGGGCCTGCTGGTCGGCGCCACGCTGCCGCTGGCCTTCGGCGTGCTGGCCGTTTCACAGCAGGTGCTGGGCAAGCTGGCCGTCAAGGCGCACATCGCCAATGCGCAAGGCCAGGCCGAGGTGTTGGACTACGTGCAGGGCATCGCCGTCGTGCGCGCCTTCGGCGGGCTCAGCGGCGGGCTGGTGTTCGAGCGGCTGGCACGGGCGCTGACGGCGATGCGCCGCCGTGCCCTGGCCATCGAGCTGTTGCCGACGCCACTGATCGTGGCCTTCGGCTTCGCGGTGGAAGCCGCCTTCGCGCTGGCGGTCTGGGTCGGGGCGCGGCGCCTGGGTTACGACCTGGACGGCGCCACGCTACTGCTGTTCGCGGTGCTGGCGCTGCCGGTGTACCGCCAGCTCTTCGAGGTGGGCCTGGCTTTCCTCGAACTGCGCTATGCGCGCCAGGCGCTGCAACGGCTGCGCGCGCTGCTGGCCGAGCCTTGCCTGGCGGAGCCGGAACGGCCCGCCGTACCCCCCGCCCACGACATCGAACTGGACGACGTGCATTTCAGCCACGTCCCGGGCGAGCCGGTGCTGCGCGGCGTCTCCTGCACCCTGCCGGCCGGCAGCGTTACCGCCGTAGTCGGCCCCAGCGGCGCCGGCAAGAGCACGCTGGTGCACCTGATCGCGCGCCTGTGGGACGTGGAGCGCGGCGCCATCCGCATCGGCGGGCAGGACCTGCGCGCCATCGGCAGCGAGAATCTGCACCGGCAGGTGGCGATGGTGTTCCAGGACGTGGTGCTGTTCTCCGGCTCGGTGCTGGACAACATCCGCCTGGGCCGGCCCCAGGCCACGCGCGCGGAAGCCGAGGCCGCCGCGCGGCAAGCAGGAGCGCACGACTTCATCGCGCAGCTGCCGCAGGGCTACGACACGCCCGTCGGCGAGAACGGCACGCGCCTGTCCGGCGGCGAGCGCCAGCGCATCAGCATCGCCCGTGCGCTGCTGCTGGACGCACCCATCCTGCTGCTGGACGAGGCCACCGCCAGCGTCGATGCCTCGTCGGCGGCGCAAATCCAGCAGGCGCTGTCGGCGCTGGCCAGGAACCGCACGGTAGTGGTCATCGCGCACCGGCTGCGCACCACGCGCGCAGCCGACCAGATCCTGGTGCTGGACGAAGGCCGGCTGGCCGAGCAAGGAAGGCACCAGGATCTGCTGGCGCAGGACGGCCTGTACGCCCGGCTGTGGGCATGCCAAGAGCGGGCAGCGCGTTGGGGTCTCCGGGCGGCTCGCTGAATTGCGACATCGTCCGCATCGGCGAGCCCAGGGCGGCCAATCGAAACAGCCGCAGGAGCCCCCACCCATCGCGCTCGTTTTGCCGCCGCCTCCTGGCTTCACAACAACAGGCGCACGCACCGGCCGATGCGTGCGCCTTTTTTCATCTCGTCAGACGCCGGAAGGCTTCTACACGCCGCGCTTCATCACCGGCGTGTTCGAGGCCGGCTTCTTTCCCGGCATCGTGCTGCACTTGAGCGGCTGGTATTCCTCCTCCCGCCGCTACCGCATCATGGGCCTGTTCATGTCGGCCATTCCCGTCTCCAGCGTGCTCGGCAGCCCGCTATCCGGCTGGATGATGGAATCCTTCGCCGGCCACGGCGGCCTCGCCGGCTGGCAGTGGATGCTCCGGCTGCAGGGCATTCCCACCGTGCTGCCGGGCCTGCTGGTGTACCTGCTGCAGAACGATGGCATCGCCAGCGCCAAGTGGCTGGGCGAGGAGGAAAAACGCGTGCTGATCGGGGCATGCTGGTCTTGCGCGCTCCAGCAAAGAGCGTTAATCGTTGATACGCGCGCGACCGGCCCCCAGCGCCCGCCACCGCCGCATTCCCGCCTCGCCGGAGGATTACAGCCCAATGAGCACCCCCACCCCGCAGCGCGAGCTGCTGCAACGCATGTTCCAGGCCGCCATCGACGCGGCCCAGCCCGCCCACTGCATTCCCGCCTGCCTGCCGCCGCCGCCCAAGGGCCGGCTGGTGGTCATCGGCGCCGGCAAGGCCTCGGCCGCGATGGCGAAGGCGGTGGAAGACAACTGGCCGGGCCCGCTCTCCGGCCTGGTGGTGACCCGCTACGGCTACAGCGTGCCGTGCGAACGCATCGAGATCGTCGAAGCCGCCCACCCGGTGCCGGATGCCGCCGGCCTCGCCGCCGCCCGGCGCATCCGCGACACCGTCGCCGGCCTCAGCGCCGACGACACCGTGCTCTGCCTCATCTCCGGCGGCGGCTCCGCGCTGCTGGCGCTGCCGCTGGACGGCATCACCCTGGAAGACAAGCAGCAGATCGCCCGCGACCTGCTCAAGTGCGGCGCCACCATAGGCGAGATCAACTGCGTGCGCCGCCACCTGTCGGCGGTCAAGGGCGGCCGCCTGGGCGCCGCCTGCCATCCCGCCAAGGTGGTGACGCTGCTGATCTCCGACGTACCCGGCGACCACCCGGGCGACATCGCCTCCGGCCCCACGGTGGGCGACGCCACCACCTGCGAGGACGCGCTGGCCATCATCCGCCGCTACGGCATCGAGCTGCCGCCGCATGTGCACGCCATCCTGGAACACGGCAGCGGCGAATCGGTGAAACCGGACGACCCGCGGCTGCGTGGCAACGAGACCCGCATCGTCGCCGCGCCCCAGCTCGCGCTGGAAGCCGCCGCCAGCGTCGCCCGCGAAGCCGGCGTCACCCCCTACATCCTCGGTGACAGCATCGAGGGCGAAGCGCGCGACGTCGGCAAGGTGATGGCCGCCATCGCCCGCCAAGTGCAGCTGCGCGGCCAACCCTTCAGCGCGCCCTGCGTGCTCATCTCCGGCGGCGAAACCACGGTGACGGTGCGCGGCCAGGGCCGCGGCGGCCGCAACGTGGAGTTCCTGCTGGCGCTGGGCGTGGCCCTGGACGGCGCGGCCGGCATCCACGCCCTGGCCGGCGACACCGACGGGGTGGACGGCCAGGACGAAGTGGCCGGCGCCTACCTCGCGCCGGACTCGCTGGCCCGCGCCTGGGCGCTGGGCATGCGCCCCAAGGACAGCCTGGACGACAACGACGGCCACGGCTTCTTCGGCGCGCTGGGCGACGCGGTGGTCACCGGCCCCACGCTGACCAATGTGAACGACTTCCGCGCCATCCTCGTCACCGTGCCCGCCGCCACCTGAGGCGAAGCAGCGACGCTTTCAGCCGGCTTCCCGCCGGCAAGCGACTCCCCCTCAGCCCGTTCCCTCAGCGAGGCGCTGGACCGCTTCCATCCAGCCCCACCTCCCCACGACCTCTCGACATCCAGCCGCGAGCCGCCGCCCAAACCGCACCCGCCGGCCCGCCAAGGCCGGCAGGCTGCCGCCCGATTCTCGCAGCCCGGAAAAACCCGCCAGCCCGGGCGGCCGCGGGGCGCCGGCAAGGTCCTGCAGCGCGGCGATTGACGCCAGCGAAAGCGCACCCGAAAATAAGAACCATTCCCGTTAACCGGTCAGCCAAGCCCGTCCGACCCATCGCGGCCCCAGCCAGCCTCAGCGGAGCGCCCAGCTTGAATACCGCCGACTCGTTCTCGAACACCGTCACCACGCTCTACCGCGACCACCACGGCTGGCTTCATGGCTGGCTGCGCAGCAAGCTAGGCTGCGCCCACCGCGCCGCCGACCTCGCCCACGACACCTTCGAGCGCCTGTGGCGGGCCGGCAGCACGCCCGCGCTGCAGCACCCGCGCGCCTACCTCACCACCATCGCCAAGCGCCTGGCGATCAACCAGTTCCGCCGCCAGGCGCTGGAGCAGGCCTACCTGGAAGCCCTCGCCCACCTGCCGGAGGGCCACGCCCCTTCCGCCGAGGAACAACTCGCCGTGATCCAGACCCTGGACGAGATCCTGCGCCTGCTGGACGGCATGCCGGAGCGCCGCCGCCAGGTGTTCTTCCTCGCCCAGCTCGAAGGCCTGCCCCATGCCGAGATCGCCCGCCAGCTGGGCGTCACCCTCAACGTGGTGCACAAGGAAGCAGCGGCGGCGCTGCAGCACTGCTACCTGGCGATCTACGCCGACCTGCCGGCCGCCGCCCGATGAGCCCTCCCGGCCGTTTCGCGCCGCTGGCGCCGGAGGCCGGCGCCCTCGCCAGCGCGGTGGTGGCCCAGGCCGCCGAATGGATCGTGCGCTTGCAACACGACGACCGCCCCGCCACCCGCCAGGCCTGTGCCGACTGGCGCGCCCTGGACCCGCAGCATGAGCTGGCCTGGCAACGCCTGAGCGCCCTCGGCCGCGAGCTGCGGGCAAGCGCCCGCGCCGTTCCAGCGCCGCTGGCCGCGGCCACGCTGGAGCAGGCGCGCGCCAGCCTGCGCCGGCACCGGCGTGACAGCATCAAGTGGATGCTGGGCCTGGGTGCGGTCGGCCTCGGCGCCTGGCAGGGCCGCGACGCGCTGCAGGACGTTCCCGCCTGGCAGGCCCTGCGCGCCGACCTCCACACCGCGACCGGCCAGCGCAGCGAACACCGGCTGGCCGACGGCAGCCAGCTGGTGCTCAACAGCCGCAGCGCGGTGGACATCGACTTCGACGAGCGCCAGCGCCGCATCCTGCTGCGCAGCGGCGAGATCATGGTCAGCACCGCGCCGGACGCCGCCGGGCGCCCCTTCGTCGTCAGCACCGAGCACGGCGCCCTGCTGCCGGTGGGCACCCGCTTCTCGGTGCGGCGGCTGGACGCGCCCGGGCGGCCGATACGGCTGGCGGTGTTCGAAGGCGCGGTGGACATCCGCCCCGCCGGCCAGGGCGCGGCCCGGCGTCTGCCCGCCGGCCGGCAACTGGCCTTCACCGCCGACGCCCTGCTGCCGGAACGCTCCCTCCACCCCGGCGAGGACGCCTGGACGCGCGGCATGCTGATCGCCAACCGCATGCCGCTGGCCGACTTCATCGCCGAACTCGACCGCCACCGCAGCGGCTTCCTGCGCTGCCGCGCCGACGCCGCCGGCCTGCAGGTGACCGGCGCCTTCCCGCTGGACGACATCGACGGTGCCCTGGCCATGCTGGAGACCATCCTGCCGCTGCGGGTGGAGCGTTTCAGCCGCTACTGGACCACCGTCGCGCTGCGCTGAAAACGCGCCGCGGCCGGCACCCGCCGCGCATCCAAAAAAAAAGCGCAGCCCGCCGGCAGTTTTTCCTTTCTCGCGTGTTAACCAGCCAGGAACCCCGCGAGGCGCCCGCGTGGCTTCCCCACATCAACCACGCATCCGGAAGGAAGTCATGCCCCAGCCCCAGCTCCAGATCCCGCCGCGGCGCACCCTGCCCGCCGCGCTCGCCCCCATTGCTCCCC
>NZ_WUEI01000011.1 GCF_012911025.1 Azoarcus sp. TTM-91
GTGCCGCTCTGGTGGCCACGGCCGACCGCGGGCAGGTCCAGGCCGCTTTCCAGCAGGCGATCGTTCAGCTCGCGGTAGAAAGTGCGCAGGCGGCGGCCCAGCGGCTCCAGGGCGGTGGAGAGGAAGGCGGAGCGCTTCTCGCCGCTCAGGTCGATGCTGTCGCACAGCGCGCGCAGGCCGCGGCAGGCGGTCTCCGGGCCGACCGGGATCTGTTCTTCCGCCGCATCCGTCTGCTCCAGCAGCACGAGATAGGCTGCGTGCAGGGGCGTCAGCTCGCTGCTGCAGCGGTCACGCAGGCGGCGGGCGAGGTCGGTGAGCTCGATGGTGAACTCGAGGTCGTCCTCGTGCACCAGGCTGATGCGGGAGGCGGTGAGGCCGTGGGCGGCGGAAAAGCTCTGGCGGTCGCGGAAGCCGGCCAGCTCGTCGTGGCAGGCGCCGGCTGCCTCGGTGATGGCGGCCAGTTCCACCGGCCGGCCGTGGCCGACGTCCTTGGCGAATTCGCTGAGGGTCTCAAGCAGGCCTGCCCGGAATTCGGCAACGAGGCGGGCGGAGAGGGTATTACCGGCGGCTTGGCTCATCGATGTTCTATGGCAGGCGAGGCCTGCATTGTGCCGCGCCCGGGCGCCGGCCGCGAGCCGGTGGCGACGATGCTCCGCGCGGCGTGAGCTGTTTCGCGCGGCACCGACGAACGATGTTGCATGGCATGCACCGGCTTTGCTTGAATGAGCGTGTCTATGCAGACCGGGTGGCTAAGCCCAGCCCCCGCTCCTGGAGCTGAGGATGCCGCAGGATCGTCGCCCCGCGCAGGCCGCCGCCGTCGTGTTCGTTCTCTTCCTGCTCATCGGCCTGGGGGCGGGGGAGCATCTTGCCCGCAGCAACCGCGAGCACGAGCAGGCGCGCTTCGACGTGGTGAGGGACTGGGTGATCCGCGAGATCGCGGAGCGCTTCACCCGCTACGAGTACGGCTTGCGCGGCGCGCGCGGGGCGCTGATCGCCGCCGGGCCGGAGGCCATCACCAGTCAGCGCTTCCACGCCTACATCGAATCCCGTGACCTACCCAGGGAGTTCCCCGGCGCCCGCGGCTATGGCTTCATCCGACGGGTGCCGCGGGCCGAAGAGGCGGCCTACGTGGCGCGTGTTCGCGCGAATCATCGACCCAACTTCACTATCAGCCAGTTCGCGCCGCACGTAGGGGATCGCTTCGTCATCGAGTTCCTCGAGCCGGAACGCGACAACTGGCAGGCGATCGGCCTGGACATCGCCTCGGAGCTGAACCGCCGGCAAGCGGCGCTGACGGCCGTGCTGCAGAACGCGCCGGTGCTGACCCACCCCATAGAGCTGGTGCAGGCCCAGGGCGAGCGGCAAGGGGGCTTCCTGCTGCTGCTGCCGGTTTACCGCAGCAACGCGCCCTCCCTCGCCACGCCGGAAGAGCGCTGGCAGTACCTGGAGGGGTGGGCCTATGCGCCGCTGAGCGTTCACGAAGTCATGGGCGAGTTCGAGGACCTGTTTTCCGGCTTCACCTTTGCCCTCTACGACCTCGACTATGCCGAGCCGCCGCAGCGCTTCTACGCCTACGGGGCGCGGGAGGAGGTGGTGGAAGGGCTGGAAAGCCGCACGCAGACCAGCGTGTTCGGCCGGCAGTGGATGGTGGAGGTGAGAGCCACGCCCGCCTTCATCGAATCCCTCAACCTGAGCGATCCGGCGGAGCTGAGGGGCGGGGTGATAGGCGGCGGCGCGGTGCTGGCGGTGCTGGCCTACACCCTGCTGGCGAGCAGGCGGGGAAAGCGGCGCGCGGCGATGGAGCAGGGCCGGCTCGCCGCCATCGTGCGCAGCGCCAGCGACGCCATCGTCGGTACCGACCTGGAAGGCCGGGTCACCTCCTGGAACGATGCCGCGCGGACGATGTTCGGCTACGACGCGAGCGAGGTGATCAACACGCCGCTGGACGAGCTCATCCTGCCCGCGGATCGCCAGGCGGAAGCGGCTCGGCAGATGGCCCTGGTGGGCGCCGGCGAGCGGGTGCCGCATTGCCGCACGCAGCGGCGGCGGCGCGACGGTACCCTCGTCGAGGTGCTGCTCTCGGTGTCGCCGATACGGGGCGAGGGCGACAGCATCCTGGGCGCGGCAATGGTGCTCACCGACATCGGCGAGCGCAGCCGGCTCGAATCCCAGCTGGAGCGCTCGCTGGCGCGCATGCGCATCGCGGTGGAGTCGGCCGCCCTCGGCATCTGGGAATGGGATCTCGCCAGCGGACGCACCACCTGGGACGAACGCATGCTCGAACTGTACGAGACCTCGGAGGACGAGGCGGCCGGCCAGCACCTGGCGCTGTGGCGTACCCGGGTGCATCCGGACGACGTCGCGCGCGCCGAGGCCGAGTTGATGCGCCATATCCACGGCGAAACGGAGGGCTATGTCTCTTCGTTCCGGGTAGTGCTGCCCGATGGGAGCGTCCGCTTCATCGACGCAGCCGGCCTGCTTGAGCGGGATGCCTCGGGGCAGCCGGTGCACTGCGTGGGCTTCAATCGCGACGTGACCGGCGAACGCATCGCCGTGCTGCGGATGCGGGAGCTGAACACCGAACTGGAGGCGCAGGTGCTGGAGCGCACCGGCGAGCTCAATAACGCTTTGGCCGCGGCTGAACATGCCAACCGGGCGAAGTCCGAATTCCTGGCCAACATGAGCCACGAAATCCGCACGCCGATGAACGCCATCCTCGGCTTCGCCTATCTGTTGCAGCAGCAGATCCTGCCGCCGGAGGCGAAGGGCATGCTGGCCAAACTGGACCAGGCTGGCAGGAATCTGTTGGGCATCATCAACGATATCCTGGACTTCTCGAAGATCGAGGCCGGCAGGATGAACGTGGAGCAGGTGGAGTTCTCCCTGTCCGAAGTGCTGGATGGCCTGGCCGGCATCATGACCGCCGCGGTGGGCCACAAGACCCTGGAGGTGCTGATCGGTGGTGTTCCGCCGGATGCCGAGCGGCTGGTCGGCGATCCGCTGCGGCTGGGCCAGGTGCTGATCAATCTGGCGGGGAATGCGATCAAGTTCACCGAGTCCGGCGAAGTCGTTGTCCGGGTAAAGGAAGTGCAGCGCAGTGAGAGCGAGCGCCAGTTGCGCCTGCGCTTCTCGGTGCGGGACACCGGTATCGGCATCGCGCCCGAGCAACTGGAGTTGATCTTCGCCGCTTTCTCCCAGGCCGACAGCTCCACCACCCGGCGCTATGGCGGCACCGGCCTGGGGCTGAGCATCAGCCGCCGGCTGGTCGAACTGATGGGTGGCAGGCTCGAAGTCGTCAGCGAGCCTGGCCGGGGCAGCGAGTTCGCCTTCACCCTTCCCTTCCGCCTGCCGGAGAACGCCGCGCTGCCTGCACCGGACCGGCGCCAGTGGTCGATCCTGGTGGTCGATGATCATGCCGGCGCCCGCTCCATGCTGAGCGAGATCGCCGAGTACCAGGGCTGGCAGGCCGACGTCGTCGCCAGTGGCAATGAGGCGGTGCGCAGGGTGGTGGAGCAGGGCATGCGCAAATACGATCTCTGCCTGATCGATCTCACCATGCCCGGCATGAGTGGCGCCGAGACGGCGAGGGCGCTGCGCCGGCTCGCGCCGGAAGCCTGTCCGCCTATCGCCCTGATGGTCACTGCACAGGAGCGGGAGGACTTTCCCGCGGACAGGTTGAGCAAGATCGCCGAGGCCGTCCTGACCAAGCCGGTCAGCGGTTCCGCGCTGTACAACCTCATGCTGGAGCTCGCCGGGCCGCAGGCAATGCTTGTCCTGCCCGAGGCCCCTGCCACCCAGGGTCTGCAAGGCGTGCGCATCCTGGTGGTGGACGACAGCGAGATCAACCGGGAAGTGGCCCGGCAGATACTCGGTGCCGAAGGGGCGGACATCCTGCTCGCCGCCAATGGTTCGGAAGCGCTGCGCATCCTGGGAGAAGCCCAGCCCCCGGTCGAGTTGGTGCTGATGGATGTGCAGATGCCTACCATGGATGGCTATACCGCCACCCGCCACATCCGCGAAACGCCGGGGCTGGAGCACCTTCCGGTGATCGCGCTGTCGGCCGGGGTGTTCGAGGCCGAGCGGGCAGCCGCGCTGGCGGCGGGCATGGATGCCTTCGTCGCCAAGCCCTTCCACGTGCCCCATCTGCTGGAAGTCATCCGCCGCTACCTCCTGTTGCCGGGCTGCGAGGGCTTGCCGGCGGGCACGCCGCCCGGCGCACCGGCACGCAAGGCCGGCGAAGTGCCGCTGCTGGATGTGGCCGAGGGCCTCCGCCGCTGGCGGGATATCGACGCCTTCCACCGCAGCCTGGCCCTGTTCCTGGATAGACATGGTGGCGATGCCCAGGCCCTGGCGGCAGCCGCTGCCGCGGGCCGGAACCTGGAAGCCGCCGCCATCGCTCACCGGCTTCGTGGTGCCGCGGGTGCGCTCTCTCTCTGGGCGCTGGCACAACTGGCGGAAGCAACGGAAACCACTTTCAGACAGGACGATGCGCAAGGCGATGAGGCGGAGAGCTTGCGAGCGTGTTTCGCAAGCACATCCCTTGCGGTGGCCGCATACCTGGGTGGCTCGGTGGGCAGCAGCACCGCCGCGGCGCCGGACTCCGTCTCGCCGGAAATCGTGGCGGCCTTGCTGCGGGAACTGGACAGCGATGATCCGGAGAAGATCGAGAGCATGCTCGACCATGTCCAGACTCGCCTGCCCGGCCCCTTGCTGCGGCTTTTACGTGCCGCGGTGCTGGCCTACGATTTCAGAGAAGCGGAGCGCTGTCTGAAGCGCTGGGCGGGCGGTGCGGAAGAAGCCGATCCGCCAGGGAGAGGAGACGAAGAGAATGTACCGCAGACCGATTCTGTGCGTGGACGATGAGCCCGCCAACCTGGACCTGATGCGGGCCGTCCTGGGCAAGGACAACCGCCTGGTCTGTGCCAACGGCGGCGAGGCTGCCCTCGCTGCCGCGGCGAAGCACCGTCCGGCGCTGATCCTGCTGGATGTCGAAATGCCCGGCATGGATGGCTACCAGGTCGCGGGCCGGCTGAAGGCGGACCCAGCCACCAAGGAGATCCCCATCATCTTCGTCACTTCCCGCAACGCGCCTTGTGACGAGGAGGCCGGCTTTGCCGTGGGTGGCGTGGATTACATCGGCAAGCCGTTCAACCCCCGGCTGCTCGTCGCCCGGGTGCGTACCCATGTGTCGCTGGTGCGGGCCGCCGAACTGGAGGTCAGCTATCGTGATGCCATTGCCATGCTGGGTGAGGCGGGGCACTACAACGACAGCGACACCGGCGTGCATATCTGGCGCATGGCCGCATTCAGCCGCAGCCTGGCGCAGGCGCTGGGATGGCTGGAGGGCGATGCCGCCCTGCTGGAGCTGGCCGCGCCCATGCACGATACCGGCAAGATCGGTATTCCCGACTCCATCCTGAAAAAGCCAGGGCCGCTGGATGCGGATGAATGGCTGGTCATGAAGACTCACCCAGTCATCGGCCACCAGATCCTCAGCAAGAGCAAGGCGCCCCTGTTCCGTCTGGCCGCGGAGGTTGCGCTGTACCACCACGAGCGCTGGGACGGCAGTGGTTACCCGGAGGGGCTGGCGGGTGAGGCCATCCCGGAGTCGGCCCGCATCGTCGCGGTGGCGGATGTGTTCGACGCGCTGACGATGAAGCGCCCCTACAAGGAGGCCTGGCCGATGGACAAGGTGATCCAGACGCTGCGCGAACTCAGCGGCAGCCACCTGGATGCGCGCATGGTGTCCATCTTCCTCGGCATCATGCCGGAGGTGGAGGAGATCAGGGCGCGGTGGGAGCAACGTGAGCAGGAGGCGGCAGAAGGCTGATGCATTGCCGCAGTCAGGGCGGGTGAGGGCGCAAGCAGCCTGGCGTTTTCACGCCGGCAGCAGCAGGCGCTCTATCGCCTCCATGAACACCCGGGTTCGCGCCGGCACCAGGCCGCGGGCGGGCAGGAAAGCGTAGATCCGCAGCGGGTTGGGCGTGTATGCCGGCAGCAGCGGCACCAACTGGCCGGTGGCCAGCTCGCCGCGGCAGAAGGCGGCGGCGAGCAGGGTGGCGCCGCGGCCGGCGAGTGCGGCCTGCAGGCGTAGCGCGGCATTGGTGGTGCGCAGCGGGCCGCGCGGCTGTATCGCGTGCTCGCGGCCGGCACCGTCGCGGAACAGCCAGCGGGTTTCGCCCAGCATGCTGATGCAGGGCCAATGGGCGAGGTCGGCCACCTTCCCCGGCGCTCCGTAGCGGCGCACCAGCTCCGGCGTGGCGTAGAGGCCGCGGGCGACGGTGTAGACGCGGCGGGCGATGCGCGGCGAATCCGGCAGGCTGTCGCCGGTGGCGACGAAGGCGAGGTCGTACTGCGGGCCAGGCGCATCCAGCGTGCCCACCCGCACATCCAGCTCTATCTCCAGCCCTGGGTGCTGGCCCAGCACCTCGTTCACCACTTCGCCCAGCTGCAACACGCCGAACTCGTAGGGGGTGGAAATGCGCAGCACGCCGCGGGCCTCGTCGCGGGCGTCACCCGCTTCGGCGGCAACGCCGTCCAGGCGCTCGAACAGCGGCGCCACCTGCTCGCGCAATCGTTCGCCTTGTTCGGTCAGTGCCAGCCGCCGGGTGCTGCGCTCCAGCAGGCGCTGGCCGAGGCGGCGTTCCAGCCGCGCCACCGCATAGCTCACAGAAGACTTGGGCAGGCCCAGCTGCTCGGCGGCGCGGGTGAAGCTGCCCAGTTGGGCGACGGCGGCGAAGGCATACCAATCGTTCCAGTCGTTTGTTCGCATAAATGAACGAAGTGTCCATGCAAGGATATTTATCCAATGATACGCACAATGTAAATTGCGCCACATGCCCCCTTCCAACGATGCCCTCTCCGTCCCGCTGCCGCCCGCCCGGGCGGTATTGCTCTCTGCCCACCCGGATTTCCGGCCGCTGCGGGTGTATGCCTTCGGCGCCACCCTCGGTCTGGTGGCCGGGCTGGACTTCGTCGCCACCATCCTGATCGCCATGGCCGGCGTGCAAGTGCAGCAGGGCCTGGGCGTTGCGCCGCAGGATTTCCTCTGGGCGCTGACCGCCTACGCCGCCGCCGCGGTGATGGCCAACCTGGTGCTGGTGCGGGTGGCCGGCCACCTGAGCTATCGCCGCTTCACCCTGATCGCGCTGCTGTTGTTCATCGCCGGTGCGCTGGGCTGCGCGGCGGCGGATTCGCTGCCGGCGCTGGCGGCGGCGCGCACGGTGCAGGGCCTGGGGGGCGGCGGGCTGTTCGCCGCCTCGCGCATCCTGGCGCAGTACGCCTCGCGGCCGCAGGAGCGCATCTCGCTGTTCTGGGGCTTCGGCCTGGCCAACTTCGCCCTGGTGGCGATCACGCCCTGGCTGGCCGGCGTGCTGATGGCGGCCCACGGTTGGCACACCATGTTCTTGCTGCAGGCCGGGCTGGCACTGCCGCTGCTGCCGCTGGTGGCCTGGCTGTATCCCAAGGTGGAGGCACGGCCGCATGCGCCCATCGGCAAGCTCGATTGGGCGGGCGTGTTCGCCTTCGCCGTCGGCGCGCTGCTGTTGGTGCATGCGCTGGAGCATTTGCGCTATCTGTCCCTGGCCGAGCTGCCGGTGCTGGCGGCCTACTTCTGCGCCGGTGCGGTGCTGCTGATGGTGGTGATGCGGCGCTTCCACCGCCACCCGGACCCCTGGCTGGATCCGCGCCGGCTGGCCAGCCGGCGTTACCTGGTGGGGCTGGCCTTCTACGCGCTGTTCTACCTCGTCAGCGGCAGCTGGAATTTCCTCGTGCCGGCCTTCCTCTCCGAAGGCCTGGGCTTCGGCCTGCAGACGGTGGGCGGCCTGCTGTCGCTGGGCGGGCTGGTGTCGGTGCTGGCGGTCATCGTCTTCCATCTGGCGCTGCCGAAGATCATGCGCAAGCGCCGCTACATCGCGCTGGGCTACATCGGCCTGGGTTCGGCCTTCCTGCTGATGGCGCTGGCGGCGCAGCCGGGCGCCGGGCCGCTGGCGGTGCTGCCGGCCATCCTGCTGCAGGGGGCGATGCCGGCCCTGGCGCTGCTGCAGGTGGCGCTGATGACCTTCGTCGACATGCCCACCGAGGATTTCGCCCACGCCTACGCTTTCAAGAGCATCGTGCGCGAGATCGTCAATGCGCTGGGCACCGGCCTCGCCGTGCTGCAGTTGCACCACGCCACCGCGGCGGTGAAGCTGGAGCTGAGCGCGGCCAGCGGCGGCGTGGCCGAGGGCTTGCTGCAGCACACCGCGGTGACGCTGGCCGCCGGCGACATGCTGGCCTGGCTTGCCGGCGCCTGCGTGCTGATCGCCGCGCTGGCGGTGGCGCAGCGCACGCTGAAGTAGGCGGCATGCGCGGCGGCGCCCGGCTGGCTTGTGCCGGCGGGGCCGGCGGTGGCTTAATCCGCCATCGCATGGCAGGGCAGGGAAGGGAATGGGATCGCAGCAGGGCAAGCCGGCCGTTGGCAACTCGGGAGCGGCGCTGGGGCTGACCTACGCGGTGCTCGGCGCGGTCGGCTTCTCCTTCAAGGCCATTTTGGTCAAGCTCTCCTACCGCCACGGCGTGGATGCGGAGACGCTGCTGGCGCTGCGCATGGCGTTCTCGCTGCCTTTCTTCATCGCCATGGGCGTGCTCGCCGGGCGGCGCGCGGCGCATCCGCTGAGCGGCCGCGACTGGGGCTGGATGGCGGCACTCGGCCTGTTCGGCTACTACCTCGCCAGCTACCTGGATTTCCTCGGGCTGGACTACATTTCCGCCGCGCTGGAGCGGCTCATCCTCTTCCTCTACCCGACGCTGGTGATCCTGCTGTCGGCGCTCTTCCTCGGCAAGCGGCCGAGCGCGCGCATGCTGTGGGCTTTGCTGGTGTGCTACCTCGGCATCGCGCTGGCAGTGGGGCACGACCTCAAGGTGGCCGGCGATGCGCACGAGGTGACGCTGGGCTGCCTGCTGGTGTTCGGCAGCGCGCTGAGCTACGCGCTTTACCTGATGGGCAACGGCGAGGTGGTCGGCCGGCTGGGCTCGGCCCGCGTCACCGCCTGTGCTTCCGGCTTCGCCTGCCTCTTCAGCCTGGCGCAGTTCCTGGTGCTGCGACCGCTGGACCTGCTGTTCGCCCAGGCCTGGCAGGTGTATGCGCTGTCGCTGGCGATGGCGGTGTTCAGCACGGTGGCGCCGGTGTGGATGGTGTCGGAGGCAATACGCCGGCTGGGCGCCGGGCCGGTGTCGCTCACCGGCACGCTGGGGCCGGCGGTCACCATCCTGCTCGGCTGGCTGATGCTGGACGAGCGCATCGGCCTGGTTCAGCTCGCCGGCACCGCGATGGTGATCGCCGGCGTGCTCATCATGGCGCGCCAGCCGCGCCCGGCGCTGGCCTGAGGGCGCCGCCGGCGGCCAGATCGCGGCGCTCCAGCCGGTAGGCGTAAATGCTGAACATCAGGCCGGCCAGCGCCAGCACCGCGCCCACCCAGGGAATATCGTCGTAGCCCAGGCCGTGGGTGATCGCCAGCCCGCCCAGCCAGGCGCCGATGGCGTTGCCGAGGTTGAACGCGCCCTGGTTCACCGTGGAGGCGAGGTTGGGCGCGCCGGCGGCCTCGTTCACCACCCGCATCTGCAGCGGCGAGATGAGCGCGAAGTCGGCCATGCCCCAGGCGAACACCAGCGCCACCGCCAGCCAGGGCACATGGCTGCCCCAGGACAGCAGGCACAGCACCGCGATGACGGCGACGAAGGTGCCGATCACCGCCGGCATCAGCCGCCAGTCGGCCAGCTTGCCGCCGAGCAGGTTGCCGATGGTGAGGCCGCCGCCGAACACCAGCAGCACCAGGGTCACATCCTGCGCGGAGAAGCCGCTCACCTCGCGCAGCAGCGGGGCGATGTAGGTGAACACCGAGAACAGGCTGGCGGAGGAGAGCACGCTGATCACCATCGCCAGCAGCACCTGCGGCCGGCGTAGCTCGCGCATCTCGCCGAGCAGGCCGCGGCTGCTGCCGGCGCCCAGGTTGCGCGGCAGCCAGGCGTACAGCGCCACCGCGGCGGCACAGCCGATGGCGGTGACCGCCCAGAAGGTGGCGCGCCAGCCGGCGTGCTGGCCCAGCAGGGTGCCCAGCGGCACGCCCAGCACATTGGCCAGCGTCAGCCCGGTGAACATCATCGCGATGGCCTGCGCCCGCCGGTTGGGCGCCACCAGGCCGGCGGCCACCACCGCGCCCAGGCCGAAGAAGGCGCCGTGGCAGAAGGCGGTGAGCACCCGCGCCGCCATCAGCCAGCCATAGCCCGGCGCCAGCGCGCACAACAGGTTGCCGACGATGAACATGCCTACCAGCGCGAGCAGGGCGCGGCGGCGGTCGGCGCGGGAGATCATCACCGCCAGGATGGGGGCGCCGATGACCACGCCCAGGGCGTAGCCGGACACCAGCAGGCCGGCGGCGGGAATGGTGACGCCGAGGTCGGCGGCGACCTCGGGCAGCAAGCCCATGATGACGAATTCGGTGGTGCCGATGCCGAAGGAGGCGGCGGCGAGGGCGAGCAGAGGCAGAGGCATTGGGGCGTCGGGGGGAGAAAAAAGCCGCCTGGCGAGGGACGCCGGCGGCCAGTTCTTAGGGCAAGGCTGTTTTTTGGACTGCGCTGCTGGACTGCGTGAGGGCACTACGGTGAGAACGCTGCAGCACCGGAGGAGAGGGAGCAGTGCTGCGGGAGGAATTCTACGTTGCCGGGCTGGTGCGATTCCGCCGCGGCGGCTTTGAAATTTCTTATCCGGCCATAGAGAAGGGAGAGCGCGGCAAGGAAAAACGGGACGCCGTGGCGTCCCGTTTCCTTTCTGCGCGGCCGCAGCGGCTGGTTTCTCCGCGGCTTACTTGGCCGCCGGCTGGCTGCCTTCGGCCTTGGCCTTGTCCAGCTCGGCCTTGAGGTCGTGGGCGCGCTTGATCACGTACTGGTGAATCATCTCCATGTGCTCCGGCAGCATGGCGTTGGCGAAGGGCGGCATGCCCTTGTCGGCGCGGGCGCCGGCGACGATGGCGTTGAATTGCGCATGGGTGTCGGCGCTGAGGTAGCGCAGGTCGGGCACCACGCCGCCGCTCACCGCGTTGAGGCCGTGGCAGTTGGCGCAGTAGCCGTTGAACAGCATGCGCGCCATCGGCATCTTGTCCGCCTCCAGTGTCACCGGCGGCGGCGGGGGCAGCGGCAGGGTGTCGAACTTGGCCGGCGGCAGCGTGGCCTTGCCGCCGATCTTGTAGGTGAGGATGCGCGATTCCGGCTTCACCTTGGCCGCCAGCGACAGCGGGCCGAGGATGCGCGGGAAGGTGCCGCCCCAGCCGGCCATGAAGGTGACGTACTGCTCGCCCTTCACCTCGAAGGTCACCGGCCCGGCCATCACGCCGGTGTTGGCCGGCGACTGCCACAGCAGCTTGCCGCTGTCCGCGGCGTAGGCCACCACCCGGCCGTCGGCGGTGCCCTGGAACACCAGGTTGCCGGCAGTGGCGAGCGTGCCGCCGTTGTAAATGGTGCGGTAGTCCTGGCTCCAGCGCACTTCCTGCTTCACCGGGTCCCAGGCCAGCAGGCGGCCGCGCCAGGACTGGCTGATCTGCTCGACGACGGCCGGGTCTTCCGGCAGGTCGGGCACGTTGAGGCCGATGTTCACCACCGCCTTGCTGGGCAGGAACAGCGGCTCTTTCTGCGCTTCGAGGCCGGCGGCGGTTTCCTGCGCCGGCAGGTAGACCAGGCCGGTATCCGGGCTGAAGGACATCGGGTGCCAGTTGTGGCCGCCGATGATGGCGGGCGAAATCAGCTTGGCTTCCTTGGCGTAGTCGGCGTCCGGCAGCATCACCGGCCGGCCGGTGGCGAGGTCGATGTGGCTGGCCCAGTTCACCGGCACGAAGTTCTTCGCCGAGATGAGCTTGCCGTTGGTCCGGTCGAGCACGTAGAAGAAGCCGTTCTTCGGCGCTTGCATCAGCACCTTGCGCAGCTTGCCGTCGATCTTGATGTCGGCCAGCGTCATCTGCTGGGCGGCGGTGAAGTCCCAGCGGTCGGCGGGCGTGGTCTGGTAGTGCCAGATGTACTTGCCGGTGTCGGGGTTGAGCGCCACCACCGACGACAGGAACAGGTTGTCGCCCTTGCCCTCGCTGCGGAACTGGTAGTTGAAGGGCGAGCCGTTGCCGACGCCGATGTAGAGCTGGTTCAGCTCCGGGTCGTAGGACATGGAGTCCCACACCGTGCCGCCGCCGCCCCACTTGATCCAGCCATCGCCGAACCAGGTCTTGAGCGCCATCGCCATGGCGTCGTCTTCCGGCGGCAGCTTGGGGTCGCCCGGCACGGTGAAGAAGCGCCAGGCCTGCTTGCCGGTTTCGGCGTCATAGGCGGTGACGTAGCCGCGCACGCCGAATTCGGCGCCGCCGTTGCCGATCAGCACCTTGCCTTTGACGATGCGCGGCGCGCCGGTGATGGTGTAGCTCTTGGCGTGGTCGAGCACGGTATCCACCGTCCACACCGGCGTGCCCTTGGCGGCGTCGAGGGCGACCAGGCGACCGTCGAAGGTGCCGACGTAGACCTTGCCCTTCCACACCGCCACGCCACGGTTCACCGGCCCGCAGCAGCCTTCGCCGGCCATGGGGCGCGGCACTTCCGGGTCGTACTTCCACAGCAGCTTGCCGGTGGCGGCTTCCAGCGCATAGACCACGCTGAAGGGGCCGGTGGTGTACATGACGCCATCGACGACGATGGGCGTGGCTTCCACCCCCATGTCGATGTCCAGCTTGTGGGTCCAGGCCAGGCCCAGCCTGTCCACGTTGCCGTCGTTGATCTGCTTCAGCGGCGAGTAGCGCTTCTCGTCGTAGCCGCGGCCGTGGGACAGCCAGTTGCCGGCTTCGCCGCCTTTGGCGACTTTCTCGATGCGCTTGCCGTCCACGTTCGCCGGGCCGGCGAGGGCGCCGCCGGCGAGGCCGGCGAGGACGAGGGTGGCGAGGGTGTGGCGCAGGCGGGCGCGCGGGAGGGAGCGGGGTTTGAGCGTGCGTGTCATGGTCTTGTTTTTCCGTTGGGGGCGCCGGCGCTGGGCCGGCGGGAGCGGGGCGCGGGTGCCGCCGGGTTTACATCACCAGAGACACCACCTTTTCTTCGGTGTAGGCATCCAGCGCCAGGCGGGAGAGGTCGCGGCCGACGCCGGAGTCCTTGTAGCCGCCCCAGGGCAGGCGGGCGTCCAGCGGGCTCCAGCCGTTGATGGCAACGGCGCCGACGCGCAGCTTCGGCGCCAGCGTGTGGGCGCGGACGACGTCCTGCGTCCACAGCGAGGCGGAGAGGCCGAAGGGGGTGTCGTTGGCCAGCCTCACCGCTTCCTCGTCGCTGTCGAACGGCACCACCACGCCAACCGGGCCGAAGATTTCCTCGCGCATGATGCGCATCTCCGGCGTGCCGCCAGCGAACACCGTGGGGCGGACGAAGAAGCCGCTGTCCGGCAGCGCCTCGCCGCCGGCCACCAGCGAGGCGCCTTCGGCGATGCCGCTCTGGATCAGGCTGGCGACGCGGTCGCGGTGGCGGGCGTTGATCAGCGCGCCCATGCGGGTGTTGGCGTCCAGCGGGTCGCCCAGGGTGACCGACTTGGCCGCGCCGGCGAGCGCGCCGACGACGTCGTCGTAGCGGCTGCGATGCACCAGGATGCGGGTGCCGGCGGCGCAGGTCTGGCCCTGGTTCACGAACAGGCCCATGGCCACGCCCATGATGGCGATGTTGAGGTCGGCGTCCTGGCAGATGATCTGCGGCGCCTTGCCGCCCAGCTCCAGCGTCAGGCGCTTGAACAGCGGCGCCGCCTCGCGGGCGATGATGCGGCCCACTTCGGTGCTGCCGGTGAAGCTGATCTTGTCTACGCCAGGGTGCTTCACCAGCCTGGCGCCGGCTTCCGGCCCCATGCCGTTCACCAGGTTGAACACGCCGGCCGGGAAGCCGGCCTCGGCGGCCAGCTCGGCCAGCGCGGTGAGTGCCAGCGGCGCGTCTTCAGAAGGCTTGAGCACCACGGTGCAGCCGGCCGCCAGCGCCGGCGCCAGCTTCCAGATGCCTATCATCAGCGGCGCGTTCCACGGCACGATCAGCGCCGCCACGCCGATGGCCTCGCGGATGGTGTAGTTGAGCGTCGGCCGGCCCATGAAGCCGGCGGTGGGAATCTGGCGGCCTTCCAGCTTGTCCGCCCAGCCGGCGAAGTAGCGCAGGGTGTCGATGGACATCGGCAGATCCAGCATGCGCATTTCCATCAGCGGCCGGCCCTGTTCCATCGCCAGGATATGGGCGAAGCGCTCGGCGTCGCGCGCCAGCAGGTCGGCCAGCTTGTTGAGCAGGCGGCCGCGTTCGGCGCCCGGCAGGCGCGACCATTCGCCGCCGTCGAACTGGGCGCGGGCGGCGGCTACCGCCGCATCCACGTCGGCGGCGCCGGAGTTGGCGACCTCGGCCAGCACCGCGCCGGAGGCGGGGGCGAGCTTGGGGAAGGTGGCTTTGGTGGCGGCGGCGCGCCACTCGCCGGCGATGAAGTTGCGGCTGGGGTAGGAGGTGGGTGCGGACATCGCGATTTCCTCGTCGTGGGATTGCTTGGCGGTTAACGGCGGCCGGCCCGCGCGCCGGCGGGCGGCGCGCAGGCGAGCGTCTTACTTGAAGTGATGGACGTAGCGGACCACGTAGCGCTCGCCTTCCGGCCGGTTGCGCACGTGGCTTTCCTTGTAGGCGTTGAAGAACAGGTGGTCCTGCTGGGAGAAGCTGTAGAGCACGCCGGGGCCGATGCCGAAGACCTGTTCCTTGCTGCCGGACACCGCATGGCCGTTCACCTCGGTCTCGGTGATCTGCTTCAGCCAGTAGCCGTTGATGCCGAGGCGCAGTTGCGGCGTCACCGCGTACTCGGTGGCGAAGTTCATGTGGAAGGCTTCGCCGGGGCGCATGTCGCGGGCGTTGGCGACGCCGTAGCCAGCATAGCCGTTGGGGTTGGGGTCGGTGTTCTTGCCGCTCCACAGGTACCAGAGGCGGGTGGACACCGTCCAGTCGGGCGTCACCCAGTAGGTGCCGGACCAGTAGGGGTTGATGGTCCAGTGGTTGGCGCCGGGATTGACGCTGCGCTTGTTGTCGTACTCGCCGGTGGGGAAGGAGACGTCGATCTCGAAGCGGTGGGCGAAGATGGGGCCGTTCTCGCCCATGATGGGCATCCACTGCAGGAAGGGGCCGACGATGAGGTCGCCGACGCCGGTGTTGCCCTTGGGCAGCGCGGCGTTGTTCAGGCCATCGTTGGTGCGGGCGTCCAGCACCGCCGGCAGCAGCAGGGTGACGCCGTAGTGGGCGCCCCACAGGGTGTCGGCCGACATCCAGATGGCCTGCGACACCAGCGAGGTGACTTCGATGTCCTGCTTGGGCAGCGGCGCGGCCTTGCCGTCCTTGTCGCGCAACTTGTCGGCGCTGTAGTACTGCAGGTACTCGGATACGTACCAGCCGGGGCCGGCCGGCGGCGCGCCGTCGATGAAGGTGGTGAGGCCGAGGTTCACCGCCGGCAGTTCGCTGGCGACAGCGGGTGCCGCCAGGCTGCATGCGGCGGCGAGCGTGGCCGCGAGGGTGGCGAGCTGGCTGGGCGTGTTGCGGGTACTGCCGGGCTGAGCGCCGGCTTGTGGTTTTGCGGGCATCGTAAGGCTCTCCGGGCGAGGCTGGGGTCGGGGGGCGGCTGCGGCTCATGCGTTGTGGGCCGCTGGGAATACCTTACGGAGCCAGGGGGCAAGCCGGCTTGCTTGTCCGTGCAGGGAACATGTCTGCGCGTGCACTGCGCGCAAATGAGGTGGTGAGCCGGGGTGGCGTGGAACGTCGTGGTGCGCTCAGCCCGGCGGGCGGCGGTCGCTGCGGTAGGCGCTGGGGCTGACGCCGAAGCGCTCGCGGAAGCTGCGGCTGAAGTGGGCGCCGTCGGCGAAGCCGTGCTCCAGCGCGATGCGGGTGATGCTGCCTTCGCCAGGACCGCCGGCGATCAAGGCCTCGCAGGCGCGCTCCAGCCGCAGGTTCTGGATGAAGGCGCGCGGCCGCAGTTCGGCGGCGGCGAAGAGGTTATACAGGCTGCGGCGCGACATGTGCAGCGCGCGGGCGATGTCGTCCGGCCCCAGCGCCGGCTCCGCCAGGTGCTGCAGCACGAAGCGGCGCGCTTCGGCCAGGCGCAGGGTGTCGCGGCGGTCGCCGCCCTGGCGCTGGTCGGCCTCCTGGCGCAGCGCGCTCTCGGTAAGCGCCAGCACCGACTCCAGCAGCGCGCGCTGGGCCAGCGGCGTCAGCCCTTCCTGCTCGCGCATGGCGCCGCGCAGGGCCAGCAAGGCAATGCGCGCCGGCCCGGCGTTGGGTCGGCAGGCGGGGCCGAGGTCGCGCGCCAGCCGCATCCAGCTCTCGGCGTTCTCGCCGGTGTAGAGCAGGGAGAAGAAGCGCGCGTCTTCGGACAGGTGCAGGGAGTAGGGGCGGCTGGCGTCGTAGAAGGTCCAGCCATCGGCCACCAGGCTGCGGTCTTCGCTGCCTTGCTGGAAGCGGCCCTGGCCGTGCAGTAGCCACAGCATCTTCACCGCCGCGACGTCGGAGGTGGCGGAATGGTGTGGCCGCCGGGTGACGCGGTGTTCGCACATGCGCACCTCGGCGGCGCGGGCGTGCTCCAGCCGGGCCCACAGCGCGCGGCCGTGGAAGGGCGTGCTGCGGGAAACCTCGAAATCCAGCGGCAGGAACAGCGATGCCACCGCCTCCCGCCAGGAGTCGTGGCGGGTTTCCTGCGTGCGGAACGCGGGAAAGGGGCGAGCATCCATGGCGGGCCTCGATGGGGTGCGGGTCTGGCCCGCGGGGCGCGGGCGGCCGAACAGTTGCCTCCTCCCGCCGCGTGTCGGTGCGGGTCCGCCTTTGCTCCGGTGCTGCCTGTCGGGTGACGGTTTTGTGAAACGGCGAGAAAACTTTAGTTACGGAAAGTTTAGCCGTCAACTAAACCCTGCGCTGCGGCAGGTTGGCGTGGCCTGCTCCCTCCGCCGTGCCGGGCTTCAAGCGCGTCCGGGTCCTGCGGCCAGGCGGAAAAAACGGGAACGGGCTCGCGCCCGTCCCCGTTCGGGACGTCTGCCCCCGCGGGCGCGTCAGCCGGCCCGGCGGCCCGCCTGCAGGCGCACCCCGAGTGCCGCCGCCGAGCTGAGGGTGGCCAGCGCCACCACGCCCATCCAGCCCCACTGCGCCAGCGCCAGGCTGCCCAGCGCCGCGCCGGTCGCCATGCCGATGAACATGCAGGTGAAGAGCAGGGCGTTGAGGCGGCTGCGAGCTGCCGGATCCAGGCCGTAGACGATGGTCTGGTGCGCCACCAGCGTGGCTTGCATGCCGAGATCGAAGCCGATCGCGCTGGCGATGATGAGGCCCAGCTGGGCTTGCGGCGGCAGCAGGAAGGACAGGCCCATCGCGGCGAAGGACAGCATCGCCAGGCCGCTGCCCAGGCGGGTGACCAGCTGCGGGCCGCGCTTGTCGGCGAGGCGGCCGGCCAGCGGTGCGGCCAGCGCGCCGGCGGCACCGGCGAGGCCGAAGGCGCCGGCAGCGGCGCTGCCGAGCTGGAAGCTGTCGTGCAGCATTACCGCCAGGGTGGACCAGAAGGCGCTGAAGCCGACCGAGATCAGGCCCTGGGCCAGTGCGGCGTAGCGCAGCGCCGGGTACTTGCTCCACAGCGCCCGCATCGAGCCCAGCAGCGCGCCGTAGCTGGCGCGGGTGGTGGGCGTGATGTGCGGCAGGCCGCGCCAGGCGGCGATACCGATGGCGGCGATGGAAACGGCCGCGATCAGGTACATCGTGCGCCAGCCGAACTGTTCGGCGACGATGCCGCTGACCACCCGCGACAGCAGGATGCCCAGCAGCAGCCCGGTCATCACCATGCCGACGATCTTGCCGCGCTGGGCCTCCGGCGCCAGCGTGGCGGCGGCGGGCACGATGTCCTGCGCCAGCGTGGCGGTGAGGCCGACGGCCAGGCTGGCGACCAGCAGCAGGCCGATGCCGGGGGCGAGGCCGCTGAGCAGCAGCGCCGCGCTGAGAATGGCGGCCTTGATGGCGATGATGATGCGGCGGTCGTAGCGGTCGCCCAGCGGCGCCAGCAGCAGGATGCCGAGCGCGTAGCCCAGGGTGGTCAGCGTCGGCACCATCCCCACGCTGCGGGCGTCGGCCTGCATGTCGGCACCCAGCACGCCCAGCATCGGCTGGCTGTAGTAGAGCGAGGCGACGCTGAGGCCGGCGCCGGTGGCGAGCAGCAGCACCAGCGAGCCGGAAATGTCACCCTTCGGCCGCGTTTCTGCATGCAGGGTTTGAATGTCGGACATGATTTACACCTGTGTTGTTTTGGCGATGGCTGGATTCTTCGCCCTTTGCTGCCGGGCTTGTAGTGGTCTGGGGCGTACAGTTGCTATACGCTGAGCGTATGAAAGCGCCGACTTCCCCCTCGTCTTCCTCTGCGCCTCCCCCCGCGCCTCAAACGCCCGCGGAAGCTGCAGCCGGCTTGCCGCTGGCGGCTGGTGGCGACCGCATCGAGTTGATGCAGACCTTCGTCCGCATCGTCGAGGCCGGCAGCCTGTCCGCCGCCGCCGCGCAGCTGGGTACCACCCAGCCCACCGTCAGCCGCCGGCTGCAGATGCTGGAGCGTGCCTTCGGTCTCAAGCTATTGCAACGGTCTACCCATGTCATGAAGCTGACCGAGGACGGCCAGCGCTGTTATGCCCATGCCAAGGATCTGCTGGAGAGCTGGCAGGCGATAGAGGCCGACCTGCGCGGCGCCCGCGACGAGCCGCGCGGCCGGCTGCGGGTGGTGGTGCCGCATGCGTTCGGCCAGGATCAGCTGATCGGGCCGATGACGGAGTACCTGCGGCGCCACCCTGGCGTGTCGGTGGAGTGGCTGTTGCACGACCGCCGGCCGGATTTCCTCGCCGAGGACATCGACTGTGCGATCCAGGTCGGCGAGGTGGAGGATGCCTCGGTGATCGCCATCCGCCTGGCGGAGGTGCCGCGCATCGTCGTCGCCGCGCCGGGGCTGTGGGGCGATGGCGCGCCGCCGGCCGCGCCGGAAGCGCTGGCGGCCTTGCCCTGGCTGGCCCTGCAGACCTATTACCGCGACGAGGTGCTGCTGCTGCGCAAGGCCGATGGCGCGCGCAGCCGCTTCGCCATCCAGCCGCGGATGTACACCGACAGCCTCTACGCGCTGCGCAATGCCGCGCTGGTGGGGCTGGGTGCCTGCGTGGCCTCGGCCTGGGTGGTGGCGGAGGACATCGCCCAGGGGCGGCTGGCCCATCTGATGCCGGAATGGCAGGCGCCGCCGCTGCCGGTGTATCTGGTGTATCCGCCGGCCCGGCACTATCCGGCCAAGCTCAAGGTGTTCAACGAGGTGGTGCGGGCCCACATGCCGACGCTGGCCGGCATGCACAGGCCGAGCGCGGCGTCGGCGGGCCTGGGGTGAGCGGCTGGGGCGCTGCGGCCCGGAGAAGGCGTTCTCGCCCGGAATCGGGCGCGGGCAGGGAGGCTGAGAGTCCAGCCGGAGAGGCGGGGGCTGCGTGCTTCCGGGTGGGGCGGCCGGGCCACGGCGCGGGATCAATGGCGCGCCAGCCCGGCCAGCCCGCCGGGGCTGGTCAACCTCAAGCCAGCTTCAAGCGCTGGCAGATCTCGGTGGTGAGTGCGGCCTGGTTCATGCTGTAGAAATGCAGCCCCGGCGCGCCGGCGGCGATCAGCTTCTCGCACAGCCCGGTGACCACGTCCAGGCCGAAGGCGCGGATGGATTCGGCGTCGTCGCCGAAGGACTCGAACTTCTTGCGCATCCAGCGCGGAATCTCGGCGCCGCAGGCATCCGAGAAGCGCGCCAGCTTGGAGAAGCTGGCGATGGGCATGATGCCGGGGATGATGGGAATGGTCACGCCCTGCGCCCGTACCGCGTCCACGAAGTGCAGGTAGGCGTCCAGGTTGTAGAAATACTGGGTGATGGCGGAGTCGGCGCCGGCGTCCGCCTTGCGCTTGAAGGCGGCGAGGTCGTCGGCCGGCGTGCGCGCCTGCGGGTGCCATTCCGGGTAGGCGGCCACTTCGAGGTGGAAGCGGTCGCCGGTTTCGGCGCGGATGAACTCCACCAGTTCGTTGGCGTAGCGGAATTCGCCCGGATCGCCGACGCCGGAGGGCAGGTCGCCGCGCAGCGCGACGATGCGGCGGATGCCGGCGTCCGCGTACTCCTGCAGGATCTCGCGTATGCCCTCGCGGGTGGAGCCGATGCAGGACAGGTGGGGCGCGGCCTCGGCGCCGCTGGCGGCGATTTCCTTCACGGTGGCGAATGTGCGCTCGCGGGTGGAGCCGCCGGCGCCGTAGGTCACCGAGAAGAAGGCGGGCTTGAGTTCGGCCAGCCTGGCGCGCACCGCGCGCAGCTTTTCCGCGCCCTCGGCGGTCTGCGGCGGGAAGAATTCGATCGAGAGTTCAGTCTTGTGCATGTCGCATCCAGATGAAGAATTCGCGGTTGCCATCGGTGCCGGTGATCGGCGAGTCGTACCAGCCGAGCACCGCCAGCCCGGCGGCCGCGGCCGCTGAGCGCAGCTTGCGCTCTACCTCGGCGTAGCGCGAGGCATCGCGCACGATGCCGCCCTTGGAGAGCCCCTGCGGGCCCACCTCGAACTGCGGCTTGACCAGGGCGAGGATGTCGCCCTCCGCTGTCAGCAGCGCCGGCCACTGTGGCAGCAGCAGCGTCAGCGAAATGAAGCTGGCGTCGCAGACGACGAGGCCGAAGCCGCCGGCCGGGAAGTGTTCGCCCAGTTCGGCCGGCTGCAGATGGCGCGCGTTGATGCCTTCCAGCGTGGTGTTGCGTGCTTCCGCGGCCAGCCGGGGGTGCAGCTGGCCGTGGCCGACCTCGACGCCGACCACCCGCGCCGCGCCGGCCTGCAGCAGGCAATCGGTGAAGCCGCCGGTGGATTGGCCGACGTCCAGGCAGATGCGCCCGGCCGGCGCCAGGCCGCTGGCCGCCAGCGCGCCGGCCAGCTTCAGGCCGCCACGGGAAACGTAGCGGTCGGCCTCGTCCGGCGTCACCGCCAATTGCACGCTTTCCGGCAGTTCCTGCGCCGGCTTGCCCACCGGGAAGCCGTCGGCGCTGACGCGCCCGGCTTCGATCAGCAGCCGCGCCGCGGTGCGTGAGGACGCCAGCCCCTGCAGCACCAGCAACTGATCCGCCCGCGGCAGGCCGCGCGCGGCGGCGGCCGGCGCGGGCGCTTTCTCGGTGGCCGGACGGCTGCTGCGGCGGTGGAAGGATTTCATCGCGCGTGGCCCCTCGGCAGATGGCGGGCGACCCGGGGCCGCCCGCCGCCGCGATCAGTAGCGGTAGTGGTTGGGCTTGTACGGGCCTTCCACCGGCACGCCGATGTAGTCGGCCTGGCCCTGGCTCAGCACGGTGAGCTTGGCGCCGATCTTCTTCAGGTGCAGGCGGGCAACCATCTCGTCCAGTTGCTTGGGCAGCACGTACACGCCGACCGGGTAGTCGGCGGTCTTGGTGAACAGCTCGATCTGCGCCAGGGTCTGGTTGGCGAAGGAGTTGCTCATGACGAAGCTGGGGTGGCCGGTGGCGCAGCCCAGGTTCACCAGGCGGCCTTCGGCCAGCAGGATGATGCGCTTGCCGTCCGGGAAGATGATGTGGTCGACCTGCGGCTTGATGTTCTCCCACTCGTACTGGCGCAGGCTGGCGACTTCGATCTCGGAGTCGAAGTGGCCGATGTTGCAGACGATGGCGTTGTTCTTCATCGCTGCCATGTGGTCGTGGGTGATCACGCCGACGTTGCCGGTGGTGGTGACGAAGATGTCGCCCATGGACGCGGCTTCTTCCATGGTGACCACGCGGAAGCCTTCCATCGCCGCCTGCAGCGCGCAGATCGGGTCGATTTCGGTGACCCACACGGTGGCGCCGAGGCCGCGCAGGGACTGGGCGCAGCCCTTGCCCACGTCGCCGTAGCCCAGCACCACGCCGATCTTGCCGGCGATCATCACGTCGGTGGCACGCTTGATGCCGTCCACCAGCGATTCGCGGCAGCCGTAGAGGTTGTCGAACTTGGATTTGGTGACCGAGTCGTTGACGTTGATCGCCGGGAACTTGAGTTCGCCGCGCGCGTGCATCTGGTACAGGCGGTGCACCCCGGTGGTGGTCTCTTCGGTGACGCCCTTGATCTGCGCCAGGCGGGTGGAGTACCAGGTCGGGTCGGTCTTCAGCTTGGCCTTGATGGAGGCGAACAGCACCACGGCTTCTTCGCTGTCCGGCTTGTCCAGCACCGAGAGGTCCTTCTCGGCGCGGGCGCCCAGGTGCAGCAGCAGGGTGGCGTCGCCGCCGTCGTCCAGGATCATGTTCGAGTAGCCGCCGTCGGCCCATTCGAAGATGCGGTGGGTGTAGTCCCAGTAGTCTTCCAGCGACTCGCCCTTGACCGCGAACACCGGCACGCCGGAGGCGGCGATGGCGGCGGCGGCATGGTCCTGGGTGGAGAAGATGTTGCACGAGGCCCAGCGCACTTCGGCGCCCAGCGCGGTCAGCGTCTCGATCAGCACCGCGGTCTGGATGGTCATGTGCAGCGAACCGGTGATGCGCGCGCCCTTGAGCGGCTGGCGGGCGGCGTATTCCTCGCGGATCGCCATCAGGCCGGGCATTTCGGTTTCGGCGATGCGGATTTCCTTGCGGCCCCAGCCGGCGAGGGCGAGGTCGGCAATGACGTAGTCTTTGGTGTCAGCCACAGCGTTCATATGAAGCTCCGTGCTATGGCCGGGGGGGAAGGGGGACGCACTGGCTCACCCGTCATCCCGAACCCGGCAGGGTTTAGGGGAAGTACTGCTGGGCAGTACCTGGGTGAGCGCCGTTGAAACGCCCGCCGGGCGGCGGGTTCCGAGCCTGGGGTCGGCCGCGGGAATGCGGTCGAGGCCTCGCAGCGCTCCTCGGAAGAGGCGTGGATTATACGCCGGCGCACGGGCTTGCGTGTGTTCGCGCCGTGACCGGTGGCGTGTCATGCGCCACGCTCCGCCGCGGAAGGCCGGCGCGCGGCGATTGGGCCTCAGCCTGGGGCGCAGGCCTTGTTGGCGGCCAGCTCGCGGTAGGCCAGGGCTTCCCAGCCGTGGGCGATGTACATGCAGACGGCGCTGGCATGTATGCCTTCGCAAGGCCAGTTCAGCGGCAGGGTGCCGGCGTCGGCGCGGGCGATGCTGTTTACGCCGCCGTCGGTCTGCTGCGCGCTGCGGGCGGCATCCGCTGCGCTCGCTTCCGCCAGGGCCGCCTGCTGGCGGGCGCCGGCGGCGGCTTCGCGGTGGACGGGGGCGCTGAGGATGGCCTGGCGCACTTCGGCGAGCAGCGGATCGGAATAAGCGCGCAGCTTGGGCGCGAGGTGGGCGAGCGTTCCGCTGCAGCTGGAGCCGGCCTGGGTCTTCGCGCTGGCAGTGGCGGAAGCGGCTGCCTTCGGCGCCGGCGATGGGGCGGCTGCGGCCGGCATTGCCGCGCGCGGCGCCAGGGGCTTGCGGGCGACCGGCTGGCTGCTGCCGTCCGGCAGCAGGATGCTGGCGTCGCGCAGTTCGATGAAGTCCTCGTCCACCGGCGCGAGCTGGCCCTTGACCGTGAGCGGGCTGATGCCGTCCAGCCGGCGCGCCTGGCTGGCGGCGAGCGGGATGCCGATGGGCACGCCGCGCCATTCGCCGACGAAGTGGCCGGCTTCGGCGTCGTAGTCCTTGACCTGGATGTCCATTTCGAAGGGCGCGCTGAGCGCACGGGTGCGGGCGCGGTACTCGGCGGCGGTCTCGTACTTGTCCTTCTTCAGCGCAGCGAGGAAGGTCTGGGTGGTGTCGACGCGGGGCTGGCCGAGGTTCACCTTCCAGAACTGGCTGCTGGTTTCCTCGCCGCTGCGGAAGCCGCGTTTGCCGAGCTGGGTATAGGGGCCGGTGAGCGCCAGCCCGCCGGGCTGCGTCAGCAGCCGCTGGCCGTCTTCCAGATCGAAGAACTCGGTGCTTTCGCCTTCCTGCGCGTTCCACACCCAGGGGCCGACCGCGAGGTAGCGGGGCTGGCCGGGAAGGCGCCTGAGGGCGACGCCGCCGCCGCGCTGGTCGGCGAAGCTGACCGCCAGGCGGTGTTTCAGCGCCAGATCCGGCAGCGTCCGCACCAGCACTTCACCGGGCTGGTACTGGAAGGCAAACCCGCCTTCGACGTTGAGCATGCCGCTGCTGGCCAGCGGCCTGCGCTCGCAGGAGGGCAGGCTGACCAGCGCCGGCGGCGAGGTGATGAAAGCATCGCCTTCGGCGCTGGCGCTCAGGCTGCCGTGGTTGCTGCGGGGAAGTTCGCACAGCAGCTTGCCGGTAGCGAGATCCCAGACGCGGAAGGGCTCGGTGTTGGGTTGGTTGGCGTGGAGATAGCTCACCACGTAGGGCAGTTCGCCGACGAAGCCGTAGATGAGGTGGGTGTCGCTGCTGCCGCGCCGGCTGTCGCCCCTGAAGCGCTGTCCCTGCTGGCCATCCACGTAGTGGCGCACGGTGTCGCCGTCGATGGCGAGGACCTCCAGCTGGCCGGCGGTGTTGATGCGGGAGACGCAGCGCTCCGCTGGCGGATCTAGGGTCAGCCGGCTGGTCGCCTGGCCGGTGCGCACGTCGTATTGGCCAACCCAGCGGCAGAAGCGCTCGGGATAGAACTGCTGCTTGGTGACGATGACGCTGTGTTTGTACGCCCAGGCGGAGATGTCCGCTTCCTGCCACTGCTGCAGGCGCCCGCCCTGCAGATTCATGAGCTCCGCGCCGTTGCTGCCGGACAGCAGCAGCGTGCCGGCGTCGGCGGGCAGGTTGGGGGAGTACCAGCCGCTGCGGTCCAGGTTGCTGCGCAAGACGCGCTCCCGGCCGCTGGGCAGTTCGCGCAGGATCAGGCGGCGATCCTCCGCCAGATAGACGAGGTGGCTGCCGTCCGCCGCGATGGTGGCGCTGTCGGCGCCAGCGATGCGCAGGCTGGCCTGCTGCTCGTTGGGCGCGTTTTCCAGCAGGCGGCGATGGAAAACCAGGTTGCCGCCCCAGGGCGCAGGTGGTGTGAGCGCGGCCAGTTCGGCATCGCGGGTGCGCCGGGCCTCCGCCTCCCGGGCCTGTTTCTGCTTTGCTTCCTGAGCTTGCTGAGCCTGCAGGCGTTGCATTTCGGCCGCTTCCTGCCGCTCTTGGGCTTCGCGTGCCCGCGCGGCGTCGCGCTCGCTTTTCTCGATGATGTTCTGGATCTGCTGCAGCCCGCGCAGCACGGCGGTGCTGTCGGAGGCTGCGGCCGGTAGCGCAAGCAGGGCGGCAAGCGTGAGGATGAAGGGACGCAGGGCGGGCGGCTTGATCATGGCGGGTCCGGGCGGCGACATATGATTTCTGGATGAGGCACTGCGGCGGGCTTGCCGCAGCCTGAACGGCGGCAAGCTGGCCCACAGTTGCTGCCGAACTATACGGTGCGCGGTGGCGTTTCAGCCTCATCCGTTCGGATGAGGAATGAGCGCAGGTCCGCCTTGCCTTCAGCCAGCGGGCGGGGGATGAGGCAGCGGGCGCGACAGCAGCCGCAGCAGCTCTGCCTGGCGGTGGGTGCCCGTCTTGGCGAACAGGCTGCGCAGATGGGTCTTTACCGTGGCCAGGCTGAGTCGATTGTCTGCGGCGTAGCTGCCGGGCGTGTCGTGCCGCAGCAGGCCGAGGGCGAGGCGGGTCTCCGCCGGCGTGAAGCCATAGAGCTGCTGCAGCTGCCGAGGGTGCGGCAGGCGGGGGCCGGCGCCGTCCTGGATCAGGGCGAGCACATGCGGACTTTCCTGCTGCCCGAGGCCGGCCGGCAGGCGGCCGGGGATCAGCGACAGCAGCCAGGGGGCGGCGCCGTTGCGGCGGGGGATGGCGAAGCAGTCGCCTTCGCGGGCGTCGCCGGCGCTTGCGCGCAGGATGGCAGCCTGCAGTCGGCTGTCGAGCTGTGGGTCGGGGCAGCGCAGGATGTTTCCCAGCGCCTGCAGGTCATCGGCCGCGGCCAGCATGCCGTGGGCAGACGGGCTGGCCCAGACGACGCGGCCGCGGCCATCCAGCCACAGGGCGTGGTAGGGCAAGGGCGCAATCGCACGCTCGGCGGCCTGGCTGCGCATCTGCAGGGCGTCGAGCTGGGTGCGTAGCGTGGCGGCACGGACGAGATGGCGGGAAAGCAGGGCGAGCCGGCGCAGCTCGGCAGCGCTGAAATCGCCTGCGTCATGCGCGCGGGCGATGGAGAGCACTTCCTGGGTGGCCGCGCCGTCGCTGCTCAGCTGGCAGACCGCCATGCGCTTCGCGCCCCAGGGCTTGAGGAAATCGGTGTAGATCTCCGCCCGGCGCAGGTAGCTCTCGTCGAAATGATGCTGGTCGGCTCGCCATTGGCCCTGGCGGCCGCTGGTGTACCAGGGGATGCGGCAGTCGACGCCGACGTAGTAGGCGGCGTAGTCCTGCTCGGCCTCGCGCAGGCCGGCGTCGCTGACCTGGGTCTCGACGACGATGCGCCGCCGGGTGTCCATGCGCAGGTAGTGGGCGGCGAAGCCGCCGCCGCGCCGCGCAACCGCGTGATAGGCGTCCAGCAGCAGGCCGGGTTCCTGGACGGCGGCGTAGATCCGGTCGATGAGCTGGCTGTCCGTCCGGTCCATGCGCTCGGTCCGTGCGTGGCCTGCGGTTTGAAACCGCGCGTCCGGCGCGGCCTTGCGGCGGCGCCGGACGCGCGGGCGGCTTACAGGCCGGCGTCGGCCTTCAGGGCGGCGGCCTTGTCGGTCTGCTCCCAGGTGAATTCCGGCTCGTCGCGGCCGAAGTGGCCGTAGGCGGCGGTCTTGGAGTAGATCGGGCGCAGCAGGTCCAGGGTCTGGATGATGGCCTTGGGGCGCAGGTCGAAGTGGGCGCGGATCAATTCGACGATTTTCTCGTCGGCGATCTTGCCTGTACCGAAGGTGTTCACCATCAGCGACACCGGCTTGGCGACGCCGATGGCGTAGGCCACCTGCACCTCGCACTTGGAGGCCAGGCCGGCGGCGACCACGTTCTTGGCCACGTAGCGGCCGGCGTAGGCGGCGGAGCGGTCCACCTTGGACGGGTCCTTGCCGGAGAAGGCGCCGCCGCCGTGGTGGGCCGCGCCGCCGTAGGTGTCGACGATGATCTTGCGGCCGGTGAGGCCGCAGTCGCCGTGCGGGCCGCCGATGACGAAGCGGCCGGTGGGGTTGATCAGGTAGCGCACTTCGCCGGCCAGCAATTCCTTCGGCAGCACCGGCTTGATCACTTCCTCGATCACCGCTTCGGACAGCTGGGCGTGGGAGATGTCCGGCGCGTGCTGGGTGGAGACCACCACGGTGTCGATCGCCACCGGCTTGCCGTCCACGTACTTGACGGTGAGCTGGCTCTTGGCGTCCGGGCGCAGCCACGGCAGGCGGCCGTCCTTACGCAGTTCCGCCTGGCGCTGCATGATGCGGTGGGCGTAGTAGATGGGGAAGGGCATCAGGCTGGGGGTTTCGTCGGTGGCAAAGCCGAACATCAGGCCCTGGTCGCCGGCGCCCTGGTCGAGGTCCAGGCCTTCCCCTTCATTCACGCCCTGGGCGATGTCGGCCGACTGGCGGTTGATCGCGGTGAGGATGGCGCAGCTCTTGTAGTCGAAGCCGATGTCGGAGTTGTCGTAGCCGATGCGGCGGACCACGTCCTGCGCGATTTCGCGATAGTTCGGGTGCGCGTTGGTGGTGATTTCACCGGAGATGACCACCAGGCCGGTGGAAACCAGGGTTTCGCAGGCGACGCGGGCGCGGGGGTCTTCCGCGAGGATGGCGTCCAGCACGCCGTCGGAAATCTGGTCGGCGACCTTGTCCGGGTGTCCTTCGGAAACGGATTCCGAGGTGAAGAGGAATTCCTTGGCCAAGTTCGGCTCCTTGCTCAAAACAAAAATCCCCAGTGGTTGGCGTCGTGGCCAGCTCTGGGGATTTCGCCGAGCAGGCGACGCTTTAGCAGTATTTCTGGGTCGGTTCCTGTGGGAGGAAAGCGACGGCCGCCCTGCAAGTTGTCGAATTAACTCGGCGGCTAAGGGATAATTATAGGCTTTCGTCCCGACCGGTCAAATCAGGCGCCCCGCATCGGTCCTGCGGCTGCCTGACATTCTTCATGCTCCTTGCCTTGTTGTTCCGTTTTCTTTCCCGCCTGCCCTTGAGCTGGCTGCACGCCCTGGGCGGGCTGGCCGGCTGGTTGATCTATTGCTTCGACAGCGGCTACCGTCGGCGGCTGAAGGAAAACCTGGCGCTGGCCATCGGCCGCGACGATCCGGCGCTGCGCCGCCGCGCGGTGGCGGAAGCGGGGCGGCAGGCGCTGGAGGTGCCCTGGCTGTGGCTGCGCCCGGTGGATCAGGTGCTGGGCAAGATCGTCCGCGCCGAAGGCTGGGAGCTGGCCGACAAGGCACGCAGCGAAGGCGCCGGCATCCTCTTCATGACGCCGCACCTGGGCTGTTTCGAGATCACCGCGCTCTATTGCGCCGCCCATGCGCCCATCACCGTGCTCTACCGGCCGCCGCGCAAGGCCGCGCTGCGGCCGCTGATGGAATACGGCCGCAACCGCGGCGACATGCGTACGGCGCCGGCCGACCTTTCCGGCGTGCGCAAGCTGGTGAAGACGCTGCGGGCGAGCGAGGCGGTGGGCATGCTGCCGGACCAGGTGCCGGCCCTGGGCGAAGGCATCTGGGCGCCGTTCTTCGGCCGCCCGGCGTGGACGATGACGCTGGCGGCCCGCCTGGCCGAGGTGAAGAACGTGCGCATGTTCTACATCTGGGCCGAGCGCTTGCCGCGCGGCCAGGGTTACTCGCTGCACGTGGCGCCGCCGCAGGAGGCGATGGAGGGCGACCTGGAGGCGCGCTGCGCGGCCATCAACCGCGACATCGAGCGCGTCATCCTGCGCTGCCCGGAGCAGTACCTGTGGGGCTATCACCGTTACAAGAAGCCGAAGGCGGGCAAGCCTGCCGATCGAGCGGCGGAGGATGGGCGCGCATGATGACCCGCCTGGGTGTTGCCCTGTTCTGGTTGCTCCACTGGTTGCCGTTGCCGGTTCTCGCCCGCGTGGGCGAGGCGCTGGGCTTGCTCATCTATGTCTTCGCGCTGCCGCGTCGGCGGGTGGCGGCGACCAATCTGCGGCTGTGCTTTCCGGAAATGGATGCCCATGCGCGCAACCGCCTGCTGCGCCGGCATTTCCGCATGCTCGGCCGCAGCCTGCTGGAGCGCGGCCTGAGCTGGTGGGCGAGCGAGGCCCGGCTGCGGCGGTTGATCCGGCTCACCGGGCTGGAGCGGGTGACGGCGGCCAAGGCCGAAGGCAAGGCGGTGATCCTGCTGGCGCCCCACTTCGTCGGCCTGGACATTGCCGGCACCCGGTTGGCGATGGAGGGCGACTTCGTCAGCATGTATGCCCACCAGAAGAACAAGGTGCTGGATCGCTGGCTCTACCACGGCCGCAGCCGCTTCAACGACCAGATGCTGCTTTCGCGCCAGGACGGGGTGCGCAGCACGGTCAAGGCGATGCGCGCCGGGCGCCCCTTCTTTTATCTGCCGGACATGGATTACGGCCGCAAGGACGCTATCTTCGTGCCTTTCTTCGGCGTGCCGGCGGCGACCATCACTGGCCTGTCGCGTCTCGCCCGCCTCGCCGGCGCGGTGGTGATGCCCTGCACCGCCCATGTGCGGCGCGACGGCAGCGGCTACGACGTCGAAATCGGCGAGGCGTGGGCGGATTTCCCGACCGCGGACGTGGAGGCCGATACCCTGCGCATGAACCGCTGGCTTGAAGGCGCGGTGAAATCCATGCCTGAGCAGTATTACTGGGTGCACCGCCGCTTCAAGACGCGTCCGCCGGGCGAGCCCAAGCTCTATTGAATTCAACGCGCAGCGCGGCCGGCGGCGCGCGCCTCTAATTGCCCTTTTCGTCCTCACGCGCAAGGCGCGCGAGGACGACCGGAAAGGCGGCGCTGCCGAGCAGGGCCACCGCCGACACGATCAACGCCAGCGCGGTGCCGGCTTCCGCGAGTATGGGATGCGAAGCCGAGAAATCGCCGACCAGCAGGGCGAATCCCGCCAGCAGGCAGAGCAGGCCGGGGATGCCGAGCAACCAGGCGGAGAGGGGAATGAGTGCGGGGCGGGTGTCCATGGCGCGGCATTCTCCCACCTGGCCCGCGGTGGACGATAGCCGGCCGCTGGGCGAGAATCGGCTGTTCTCTGCCCCATCCCTCGAGGAGTTTTCCCTCATGCGTTTGCGTTTCACCAAGATGCACGGTCTCGGCAACGATTTCGTCGTCATCGATGCCACCCGCGAGGCGGTGGATCTGACGCCCGAACGGGTGCGGGCCATCGCCGACCGGCATTTCGGCGTGGGCTGCGACCAGTTGCTGGTGGTGGAGCAGCCGACGCAGCCGGGCGTGGATTTCCGCTACCGCATCTTCAACGCCGATGGCGGCGAGGTGGAGCAGTGCGGCAACGGCGCGCGCTGCTTCGTCCGCTTCGTGCACGAGAAGGCGCTGACCGACAAGGATGAGATCCGCGTCGAGACCCGCAGCGGCCTCATCGCCCCGCGCCTGCGGCCGGACGGCCTGGTGACGGTGGACATGGGCGTACCGCGGCTGCAGCCGGCACAGATCCCCTTCGTTTCCGACTCGGACGCAGTGGTGCAGCCGCTGGACGTCGCCGGCGAGACGGTGGCGATCACCGCGGTCTCCATGGGCAACCCGCATGCGGTGCAGGTGGTGGCCGACGTGGAGGCCGCGCCGGTGCAGGCACAGGGCGCGCTGATCGAAAGCCATCCGCGCTTTCCGGCGCGGGTGAACGCCGGCTTCATGCAGGTGATGGACGAAGGCTGCGTGCGCCTGCGGGTGTTCGAGCGCGGCGCCGGAGAGACGCTGGCCTGCGGTACCGGCGCCTGCGCCGCGGTGGTCGCCGGCATCCTGCGCGGCCTGCTGGTATCGCCGGTGCGTGTCGAAACCCGCGGTGGCGGACTGGAAATCGCCTGGAGCGGCCCGGGAACGCCGGTGCTGATGACCGGCCCCGCGGTCACCGTATTCGAAGGCGAGATGGAACTCGCCTGAACGTTTTTGACCGGGGCGGCGGCGCCGCTCCGACTGGACTGGAGCCCCCCGATGAATGCCGACGACGTCGCCCGTTACCTCCGTGAACATCCCGATTTCCTCTCGGAGCACGGCGAACTCTTCACCCAGATCACCGTGCCGCATCCCCAGCACGACGGCCAGGCCATCTCCCTGGCGGAGCGCCAACTCCACGCCCTGCGCGAGAAGATCCGCCTGCTGGAGGGCAAGCTGGCGGAGCTGATCCGCTTCGGCGAAGAGAACGACGACATCAGCGAAAAAGTGCACCGCCTGTCGGTTGCCCTGCTGGCGGCGGAGAACTACGAGGCGGTGCGGCATGCGCTCTACACCAGCCTGCAGGAGGACTTCAGCGTTCCGCACGTCGCCCTGCGCATCTGGAACAGCGTGCTGGCCCGTGAGGAGGCGGAGTTCGCGCCAGTGAGCGAAAGCGTGCGGCTCTATGTCGGTGACCTCCGCCGTCCCTACTGCGGTGCGCCCGACAATATCGAGGCGGTGGGCTGGTTCGGCGAGGCGTCGCCGCACATCCGCTCTCTGGCGCTGATGCCGCTGCGTCGCCAGGCCCAGGTCTTCGGCGTGCTGGTGCTGGGCAGCGAGGAGATGGAGCGCTTCTATCCGGAAATGGGCACGCTCTACCTCGGCCGCATCGCCGAACTCGCCGCCGCCGCGTTGCTGTGCGAACTGGGCTGAATCCAGCCGATACGCCGGGCGCGCCGCCTATCTGGGTGGAGGACTACCTCGCCTACCTGGCAACCCAGCGCCGTGCCGCCCGGCTGACCGTGGAGGGCTATCGCCGCGACTTGCTCCGACTGGCCGAACTCGCTGACGGGCGGTCGCCGCTGGCGCTTTCCTCCCACGACATCCGCCGCTTCGTGGGCCGCCTGCATGGCGAAGGACTGGGCGGGCGCTCGATTGCCCGCGCGCTGTCCGCCTGGCGTGGGCTGTATCGATGGTTCGCCCGCCATCGCGGCCTGGAGCGCAATCCGGTGGAGGGCATCCGGGCGCCGCGCTCGCCTTCGCTGCTGCCGCGGGCGCTGTCGGTGGAGCAGACCCAGGCCTTGCTGGACCCCGCTGCCGAGAGCGTGCTGGAAATCCGCGACCTCGCCATGTTCGAATTGTTCTACTCCTCCGGCCTGCGCGTCACGGAGCTCGTCAGCCTTGACCTCGGGCGGGGCGTGGATATGGATGAAAGCATGGTCACCATCACCGGCAAGCGCGGCAAGACCCGCATGGTGCCGGTAGGGGGCAAGGCGCTGGAGGCGCTGCAGGCCTGGCTGGCGCAGCGTTCCGCCCTGCCAGCGGGCAACGAGCCGGCGCTGTTCGTCACCCGCACCGGCCAGCGCATGACGTCGTCCGCCGTTCGCAGTCGCCTCGCCCGGCGCGCCGAGCAACTCGGCCTGGGCGTGCACGTCCATCCCCACATGCTGCGCCACAGCTTCGCCAGCCACATGCTGCAGGCCAGCGGTGATCTGCGCGCCGTGCAGGAGTTGCTCGGTCACGCCAGCATCCGCAGCACCCAGGTCTACACCCACCTCGATTTCCAGCATCTCGCCCAGGTCTACGACGCCGCTCACCCGCGCGCGCGCAAGCGTTAAGCGGCGGACCTTCCGTTGCTCGTCCCTTCCCCAGTTTGGGTATTTACGGATGTGGGGCCAAAGAAGCCTTCGGCTATGCTGACAGCAAGCAGAATAATTACTAACGGACTGTGTCGCGTCCCCGGCAAACGGGGCGGCGAAAGCGGGGCAGCCATGACAACTGGAATTACCCCCAGGGGAGGAGGCGCCGTCGAGGGAGGCGTCCTCACTCCAGGCGCAGCTTCATTCGAGCGCCAAGGCGTGCAGCGGGAAGTGGCTTTGCTGCTTGCCCGGCACGAGATACGAAATCTGAGGCGCTGGTTCGACGATTTCGACCGCGACATCCTGCTCCCCATCCTGTTGGGCGAGATCGCTCTGCATAACATCGGCGCTTACGAGAACGGTGCCGGCACGCGCAAGACGCTGGACGATCCGGACGACCTTTGTCCGCTCAAGCCTTGCAACGCCTATTCAATCGCCGCTGCCACCGGTCTGCCGCGCGAGACGGTGCGCAGGAAGATCGTGCGGCTTATCGAACTGGGCTGGATACGCAAGCGGCACAACGGCCACCTTTATGTGACGGCTGAAGCGATCAATCACTTCGGCTCCATCCTCGGCACGCGGCAGTTGAGCGAGTTGCTGACCACTGCGGATCGGGCCAAGCGGCTGATGGACAAGTAGCTCCTGATTACCGCTGGCGTAATTGAAGAATCCTTCCTTGGGGCTTGCGCCGGGTGATGCGGCGCAGGCCCCAAGTCGTTCACCCACCCGCTCCGCCGGGTGCCGCATTGGCGCTCATGGGCACAGCGGGTAGACTTGCCGGCCGTTTTTGTGGATTTCCCCCATGGCCCGCCTGATTCTGCTTCCCGGCAAGGAACGCTCCGTGATGCGTCGTCACCCCTGGATCTTCGCCGGTTCGGTTGCCCGGCTGGAGGGCCGGGCGCGGCTGGGCGACACGGTGGAAGTGCTGAGCGATGACGGCAAGTTCCTTGGCCGGGCTGCATGGTCGCCGGAGTCCCAGATCCGCGCCCGCATGTGGACCTTCGATGCGGACACCACCGTCGATCACGCCTTCTTCAAGCGCCGGGTTGCGGCTTCGGTGGCACGGCGCGCCAGCCATCCCCAACTCGAAGGCAATGATGGCCTGCGTTTGATCCACGGCGAGTCCGACGGATTGCCCGGTGTGATCGCCGACCGCTACGGTCCGGTCGTGGTCCTGCAACTCACCAGCGCCGGGGGCGAGAAGTGGCGGGATGCGCTGGTGGCCGGTCTGGTGCAGGCCACCGGCTGCAGCACGGTCTATGAGCGCTCGGACTCCGACGTGCGCGGGCTGGAAGGCCTGGAGCCCAGGGCGGGCTGCGTGTACGGCGAGTTGCCGGAAGACCTGCAGATCACCGAGCACGGCGTGCGGATGGCGGTGGACGTGGTGGGCGGACACAAAACCGGTTTCTACCTCGATCAGCGCGACAACCGCTGGCTGACCGGCCGCTTCGCGCGCGACCGCGAGGTGCTCAACTGTTTCTGCTACACCGGCGGTTTCTCGCTGCAGGCGCTGGCCGGCGGTGCGCGCAGCGTGCTGTCCATCGACTCCTCCGGGCCGGCGCTGGCCACCGCAGCGCGTAATCTGGTGCTCAACCCGCAATTGCCGGCGGATCGCGCCGAATGGCGGGAGGACGACGTGTTCCAGGCGCTGCGTGCGTTACGCGCCGAAGGGCGCAAGTTCGGCCTGATCGTGCTGGATCCGCCCAAGTTCGCGCCTTCCGCCGCCCATGCAGACCGCGCCTCCCGTGCCTACAAGGACATCAACCTGCTGGGGTTCCGCCTGCTGGCGCCGGGCGGCATCCTGATGACCTATTCCTGCTCCGGCGGCATCGGGCTGGAGCTGTTCCAGAAGATCGTTGCCGGCGCGGCGGTGGATGCCGGTGTGGATGCCCGCATCATTCAGCGCCTGTCGGCAGCGCCAGATCATCCCGTCGGGCTGTCGGTGCCGGAGGGCGAGTACCTGAAGGGGCTGGCGCTTCAGATCGACTGAATGTGCTCAGCGCTGCGGCCGGCTCGCGGCCGGGCGGTCCGGGTCCGGGCCCGGCTCGGCGCTGGAGAATGCGGCGGCGATCAGCCCCAGCGCCAGCACCATGGCGATGAAGTGCTGCCGCTGCCCGCGCGGCCCGGGCAGGCGGCGCTCGCCGCGGTAGTAGAAATTCCCCATGTAGCCCACGCCGGCCCAGCCGGCGGCGAGCAGGCCGGCGCCCAGCAGGCGTGAAGACAGCGGGTCGAACAGCCGGCCCAGCGCCGGGTTGCTGCGGTCGGGCATGAAGAAGCTGGGTGCCTGGGTCAGCAGGTAAAGGCCGCCCAGCACGCACAGGCTCAGCATCAGGACCTGGATGGAGCGCATGCAGGTTCAGCGCTCGAACAGGTCTCCGCCTGCGCGCGGCGGCATGAGGCCGAAGTGCTGCCAGATGGAGTGGGTGGCCATGCGGCCGCGCGGCGTGCGCTGCAGGTAGCCTTGCTGGATCAGGTAAGGCTCGATGACGTCCTCGATGGTGTCAGTGGATTCGCCGATCGCGGCGGCGATGTTGTCCAGGCCGACTGGTCCGCCGCCGAACTTCTCCAGCATGGCGGAGAGCAGCTTGCGGTCCATCAGGTCCAGCCCGAGCGCATCCACGTCCAGCATGGTCAACGCGGCGTCCGCCACCTTGGCGGAAATGTCGCCGCCGGCCTTCACCTCGGCGTAGTCGCGGACCCGGCGCAGCAGGCGGTTGGCGATGCGGGGCGTGCCGCGGGCGCGGCGGGCGATTTCCAGCGCACCGGCGTCGTCGATCTCGACGTTCAGCAGGCGCGCCGAGCGGCCGACGATGAAACCCAGCTCATCCGGCGTATAGAACTCCAGCCGGGAGACGATGCCGAAGCGGTCGCGCAGCGGGTTGGTGAGCATGCCGGCGCGGGTGGTGGCGCCGACCAGGGTGAAGGGCGGCAGGTCCAGCTTCACCGAGCGGGCGGCCGGGCCTTCGCCGATCATGATGTCGATCTGGAAGTCTTCCAGCGCCGGGTAGAGGATTTCTTCCACCACCGGCGACAGGCGGTGGATCTCGTCGATGAAGAGGACGTCGTGCGGCTCCAGGTTGGTGAGCAGCGCGGCGAGGTCGCCGGCGCGTTCCAGCACCGGGCCGGAGGTCTGGCGCAGGTTCACCCCCATCTCGGCGGCGACGATGTGGGCCAGCGTGGTCTTGCCCAGGCCGGGCGGGCCGAACAGCAGCACATGGTCCAGCGCCTCGCCGCGCTTCTTGGCGGCCTGGATGAAGATCTCCAACTGCTCGCGTACCTTCTGCTGGCCGACGTATTCGGCCAGGCGCTTGGGGCGCAGCGCGCGTTCAACCGCGTCTTCCTGGCGGTCGGCGGGCTGGGGCGAGATCAGGCGCTCGGGGGCCGCGGCATGGAGCTTGTCTGTTTCGATCATGGCGGGAGTTTAGCCGCTCCGGTGTTGCCCGGTATGAATTACTGTCAATTTGTTCAGGCTTTCGACAGCACCTTGAGCGCCTGGCGGATGCCGTCGGAGACGCCCACATCCTCGGCCAGCCCCTTCATCGCGCCCAGCGCTTCCTTCTCGTTGTAGCCGAGGGCGAGCAGGGCGTTGAGGACGTCGCTCTTTGCGTCCAGGGCACCGCCGGCAGTGGCGGCCAACCGGGCGCCAGCCACTTGCGGCAGGGCCTTGCCGAGCTTGTCGCGCAGTTCCAGCAGCAAGCGCTCGGCGGTCTTCTTGCCGATGCCGGGAATTTTCACCAGCCGGCCGGCTTCCTGCAGCGCCACCGCCTGGGCGAGGTCATTCACCGACAGGCCGGACAGCACCGCCAGCGCGGTGCGCGCGCCGATGCCGGACACCTTGAGCAACTGGCGGAAAGCGCCGCGTTCTTCCTCGCTGGCGAAGCCGTAGAGGAAATGGCCGTCCTCGCGGATGGCGAGATGGGTGTGGAGGCTGACGCGGCTGCCGGTGGCGGGCAAGCCGTAGAAGGTGCTCATCGGCACTTCCAGTTCGTAGCCGACGCCGCCGGCGTCCACGAGGATCTGGGGCGGGTTCTTTTCCAGCAGGGTGCCGGTGAGGCGTCCTATCATCGTTCGCTCTTCGAGGGTTCAGGCCGGCCAGCGGCCGAAGGCCAGGGTGGCGGCCAGGATTAGGCCGTGGAGATGGGCGGCCAGGATGGTACGCCGTATCGCCGGTCCGAGGTACGCCGCTTCGTCCGCGTGTTCCAGCAGCTCGCGGCCGGCGGCGAAGGAGAACACCAGGGTGAGCGCGGCGGCTGCCGCATGCTGTGGCAGCTGGTAGCGGGCAACCAGAGCGACCAGCCAGCCATAGGCGAAGAGCGCCACCAGCAGGTAGGCCCACTTCGCGGTGGCGGTGCCCAGCATCGTTACTAAGGTGTGCCGACGGCTGGCGACGTCCTGGCTATGGGTGGCGAAGGCGGCGATCAGCTGCTGGTTGGCCGCGAGCAGGGCGTAGGACAGGCCGGCGGCTGCCGCCAACGGACTGAAGGTGCCGCGCTGCATGAAGTCGGTGGCGAAGGCGATCAGCAGCCAGCAGGCGGCTGCCAGCGCTTCCGTGCCGCCGCGAAGCTTGGGGGACGCCGCGCGCCAGGCGCCCAGGCCGAGGACGCAGGCGGCGGCCAGCACGGGCAGCAGGGAGCCGATGCGCAGGGTCAAGCCGAAGGCCGGCAGCAAGGCCAGCGCAAGCGGCGCATAGACGCCGAACGGACGGTGCCCGAGGGCGGCTGCCATGTGCTGGTTCCGGCCGCTGTTCCCGGCGCTATCGAGCCGGCTCGGGCCGAAGTGGACCAGCCCTAAATGGGCCAGCACTACCGTCGCCACGGTCAGCGCCGTGGTAGCCGGGTCGAGGCGGTGCAGGCTGCCGAGCGCGGAAGCGAGGCCGACCAGGCAGGCAAGCAGGCTGCTGGAGAGGCGCAGCGGCAGCGTGAAGGTCGGTGGGCCGTCCTGGGCGGGTGGGGTGTCGTCGGGCTGTGGGCTTGGAGGCATGTCCGGATCCGGGAGTACCAAAGCCACGCGCCCGCGGTGGCGGGCGCGTGGCCTTCTGAAAGAAGCCGAGGGGAGGGCGCTGCACGCCGCCGCTTGCCGGTCCGCGGCGTCAGCCCCGGTGCGTCAAAGCAGCACGATGTCGAACTGCTCCTGGGTATAACTGGCCTCTGGATGCAGCGAGATCTTCTTGCCGATGAAGTCGGACAGCATCGCCAGCGACTGGCTTTCTTCGTCAAGAAACAGGTCGATCACGTTGGGGGCTGCCAGCACCCGGAACTCGCGGGCGTTGAATTGCCGTGCTTCCCGCACCAGCTCGCGCAGGATCTCGTAGCACACGGTACGCGCGGTCTTGACCTCGCCGCGGCCGCCGCAGGTGGGGCAGGATTCGCACAGCAGATGGGCCAGCGACTCGCGGGTGCGCTTGCGTGTCATCTCCACCAGGCCGAGGGCGGTGAAGCCGTTGATGCTCATCTTGGTGTGGTCGCGTGCCAGCGCCTTGCGGAACTCCTCCAGCACCATGTCCCGGTGCTCGGGAGTTTCCATGTCGATGAAGTCGATGATGATGATGCCGCCTAGGTTGCGCAGCCGCAGCTGGCGGGCGATGGCCTGGCTGGCTTCCAGGTTGGTCTTGAATATGGTGTCGTCGAAGTTGCGTGCGCCGACGAAGCCGCCGGTGTTCACATCCACCGTGGTCATCGCCTCGGTCTGGTCGATGATCAGGTAGCCGCCGGACTTCAGTTCCACGCGGCGGGCAAGTGCCTTCTGAATTTCGTCCTCGACGTTGAAGAGGTCGAACAGCGGCCGTTCGCCGGAGTAGTGTTCCAGCAGTGGAAGCACCTTGGGGCTGTAGAGCGCGGCGAAGGCACTGAGCTTCTGGAAGTTCTCCCGCGAGTCGATGACGATGCGTGAGGTCTCCTCGTCCACCAGGTCGCGCAGCACCCGGTGGCCCAGCCCGAGATCCTCGTGAAGGAGGCAGGGCGGCGCCGCGCCGGTGGCCCGGTTGCGGATTTCCCCCCACAGCTTGCGCAGGTAGCCGATGTCGGCGGCGAGTTCCTCGTCGGAGGCGGATTCGGCCATGGTGCGGACGATGAAGCCGCCGGGCTCGTCTTCCGGCACCAGGCGGGTCAGGCGCTCGCGCAGGGCTTCACGCTCGGCTTCATCTTCGATGCGCTGGGAAATGCCGATGTGCTTTTCCTGCGGCAGGTAGACCAGTAGCCGGCCGGCGATGCTGATCTGGGTGGACAGCCGCGCGCCCTTGGTGCCTATCGGGTCCTTCAGCACCTGCACCAGCAGGGTCTGGCCCTCGGTGAGGATCTTCTCGATCGGCCGTGCCGCCTCGCCGTTCTGGCGGTCGCTCCAGATGTCGGCCACATGAAGGAAGGCTGTGCGTTCCAGGCCGACGTCGATGAAGGCGGACTGCATGCCGGGCAGCACACGCACCACCCGGCCAGTGTAGATGTTGCCGACGATGCCGCGGTTGGCGGTGCGTTCGACGTGCAGTTCCTGGACGACGCCCTGTTCGATGATGGCGACCCGCGTCTCCTGCGGGGTGAAATTGATCAGGAATTCGATGCTCATGGCGTGGCTGGTAATGGGAAATGCGCAATGACAGGCAATACGTCAGCCATTGCGCATGGCTCATCGCCGGCAGCCGGCGGCAGGGAAGGCTGGCGCCATGCCCGGCGCCGGGGGCTCGGCGCTAGAGCGCGTAGCCGAAACCCTCCTCCAGCAGTTGCGCGGTTTCGAACAGCGGCAGCCCCATGATGGAGGAATAGCTGCCGCGTATCTCCTGGATGAAGATCGCCGCCTTGCCCTGGATGCCGTAGGCGCCGGCCTTGTCCATCGGCTCGCCGGTGAGCACGTAGTGGCGGATGTCGTCTGCGCTGAGGGTGCGGAAGCGGACATCGCTTACCGACAGGCTGCTGCGGATGTGGGTGCCGTCGCTGATGGCGATGGCGGTGAGCACCCGGTGGCTGCGGCCGGAGAGGCGGCCCAGGATGGCGCGGGCTTCCGCCATGTCGCGTGGCTTGCCGATGATCTCCCCGTCCAGTTCCAGCGTGGTGTCGGCGGCGAGGACCGGGCGGCGCGGCAGTTTGCGCCAATGCACACGGCGCCAGCCGGCTTCCGCCTTGGTCAGGGCGATGCGTTCGACGTAGTGCTCGACGGCTTCGTCGGGGAGCGGGGTTTCATCGACGTCGGCGTCGTCGCCCCGCTCGCCGCCGCGAAAGGTCAGGACTTCGAAGTGCACGCCGATCTGGCGCAACAGTTCCCGGCGTCGGGGGCTGGTGGAGGCGAGATAGATGCGAGGCGGGCTGGACGGCATGGCGGCGCGCAATGCGGGAATGGTCACGCATTCTAACCGCAGCTGCGCCGGCGCCGCTTTCCCAGGGCATCACTCCGCGGCATGGCTGGGCGCGATCCGCCCGCCGGCGCGGCGATCAGACCTCGTCGTCGGGGGGCGTGGCGGAGAGTTCGTCAGCGAAGCCGAAGCGGCTGAAATCCCTGATCCGGGCAGGGTAAAGGATGCCGTCGAGGTGGTCGCACTCATGCTGAACCACCCGCGCATGGAAATCCTCCACCTCGCGGGCGATGGCCTGGCCTTCGATGTCGAAACCGCGGTAGCGCAGGCGGCGGTGCCGGGGCACCCAGCCGCGCAGGCCGGGCACGGACAGGCAACCCTCCCAGCCTTCAACCAGTTCCTCCGACAAGGGCTCCAGCACCGGGTTGGCCAGGATGGTGAACGGCACCGCCGGTGCGTCCGGATAGCGCTCGTTGTGCTCGAAGCCGAAGATCACCAGGCGCAGATCCACGCCGATCTGCGGCGCCGCCAGGCCGACGCCGCCGGCCGCGTGCATGGTTTCCAGCATGTCGGTGAGTAGCTCGCGGAGTTCGGCGGTGCCGAAGGTGGTGACGGGGCGGGCAATGCGGGAAAGGCGCGGATCACCCATGCGGAGGATGCTGCGGATCATGGCCTACTCGCGGTGGTAGGGGTGGTTGCGCAGCACCGTCCAGGCGCGGTAGAGCGCTTCGGCCAGCAGCGGGCGGACCAGGGCGTGCGGCAGCGTGAGGCTGGAGAGGCGCAGGGTTTCCGCCGCGGTGCGTTTCAGTTCAGGGGAGAGGCCGTCCGGACCGCCGACGATGAAGGCGACGTCTTCGCCGCCGCTCTGCCACCCTTCGAGGCGACCGGCGAGTTCGCGGGTGCTGAGATCGCCGCCGCGCTCGTCGAGGATGACGCGCCGGCAGCGGGCTGGCAGCGCGGCCTCGATGCGGCTGGCTTCGGCGGTCATCATGGCTTCCACCGTCTTGCCGGTGGTACGGGCTTCCGCCTTCACTTCGATGAGTTGCAGGGGCAGTTCGCGGGGCATGCGCCGGGCGAACTCCTCGAAGCCGGCATCCACCCATGCCGGCATGCGGTTGCCGACGGCCACGACCAGTAGTTTCAACTTACTCCCCGCGGGCGCGGGTAGGTTCTCCCGCCTTGCGGCGGCCGGGGGCGCCATTGGCCCACAGTTCTTCCAGGTTGTAGTAGCTGCGGATGGCGGGCTGCATGATGTGGACGACGATGTCGCCCAGGTCCACCAGCACCCATTCACCGCTGTCCTCGCCCTCGACGCTCACGACTTCGCCGCCGGCGGCCTTGACCTTGTCCTGCACGCTGCGCGACAGCGCCCGGGTCTGGCGCCCGGAATCGGCGCTGGCGACGACGATGCGGTCGAACAGCGCGGTGAGCTTGGAGGTGTCGATGACTTCGATGTCGCGTGCCTTGATGTCTTCCAGGGCGGACACGACGGTTTGCTGCAGTTGGGGGATATCCATGCGGTTCAACGGTAGAGGTGGTGCAGCCCAATATAGTCGAGAACGGAATCGGGCAGCAAATAGCGGGCACTGGCGCCGGCGTGCAGCAAATCCCGCACCAGAGAGGCGGAAATGGCCAGCGGCGTCATGTCGAAGGGGATCACCTTGCCGGCCGGCATATCGAGTTTCATCGGGGCACGGGTGATGCGGTTGCGGCAGGCTTCGTCCAGTTCAGGGGACAGGGCGGCGGGCCAGCGCCGCTCATGCGGCGAGTGCCCCGGCCGGTTGGCGACGGCGATGTGGGCGAGTTCGAACAGTGCCTCCCAGCGATGCCAGCCTGGCAGGCCGGCAAAGGCGTCGGCGCCGAGGATAAGCACCAGGGGACGGTCGGGACCGAGTTCCGCCCGCAGCCGTTCCAGCGTGGGCACGGTATAGCTCGGACGGGGTTCGCGCACTTCGCTGTCGTCCACTTCCAGCGCGGGATTGCCGGCGGCGGCCAGGCGCGCCATCGCCAGCCTGTCTTCGGCGGTGGAGCCGGGCTTGCCGCGGTGGGGCGGCTGGCCGGCGGGAATCAGCCGGACCTTCTCCAGGCCCAGCGCTTCGCGCGCTTCTTCCGCCAGCCGCAGGTGGCCGAGGTGGATGGGGTCGAAGGTGCCGCCCAGCAGTCCCAGCGGTCCGGTGTCAGCGGGGGAGGACATCGGGAGGCAGGCCGAAGACGTCCCGCGCGTTGATGTAGAAGCTGGCGAACACGACGGGGATCATGATCAGTGGCAGCGGGATGGACAGCATGCCGGCCAGCGAGGGCGAGATCAGCCCGATCACACCCAGCAGGATGCCGGGGATCAAGGCCCCGAACACCATCAGCGCGATGCCGAAGGCGAGGAAGGGGCGCCAGTTGCGCAGGCAGGCGTAGAAGCTGAAGAACAGCGCCTTGGTCGGCGGCAGTTTCCACCAGCCGGCGAGGATGGGGGCGAACCAGTAAGCCATCATCACCGGGGTGGACAGCGCGATGGCGAGCAGCAGGGCGCCGGTGATGCGTGGATCGGCGGAGGCGCTGTCCTCTACCCGGTTGCCCGTCATCACCTTCAGCAGGATGCCGCCGTCTATCAACGTGGTGAGCATCAGCACCAACAGGCTGGCGCCGAGGTAGAGGCCGCCGATGGTGAGCAGGGCCTGCGCATTGCCCTTGAAGCCGGAGAAGAGGATGTCCGGTCCCACCTTGCGGCCGTTATCCACCGCGCGACAGCCGTTCAGGACGCCCAGGGAGAGAATGGGCATCATCAGCGAGGCCACCGGCTGGCCGATGAAGGGCACGACGCTCACCAGTACCAGCACCAGCAGATAGCCAAAGGCGAGGAAGGTGAGCAGCGCCGGGCTGCGCCGCCACAAGGCGAAGCCTTCTTTCAGCCAGGACCAGCCGCGGTGGGTGGGAAGTTGTTGCGCTTGCATGGAAGGTCTTCAGTCGGTTTGAGCGGCGGGCAGGGCGGGGCGTGGCGAGAACAGGTCGCGCCAGGCGGCGAGCTGGGCGCCGGCGATGACGGGAACGAGCACGAACATGCCCAGGCCGGCCGGGATCATCGCGACCCACACCAGCACATAGAGCATGACGGCGAAGATGATGAAGGTGAGCAGGCTGCCGAAACAGGCCTGGGCAGAGAGCTTCATCGCATCGAGCGGAGCCACGTCCTGCAGCATGACCAGAGCGGGGGCGAACCACAGCGCCATCATCAGCATGATCCACAGTACGGTGAATACCAGCATGCCGAACATCACGCCGCCGGTGGCCAGCCCCACGCCGGTGAAGGCACCGACGATGGCCCCGGTGAGCACGGCGCTGCCGCCAATGGCGGCAGCGATCAGCGCAGCGAAAAGCACGCCCAGCAGGTGGAAGGCGCCGACCAGCAGCAGGTTGCCGGCATGCCGGCGCAGGCCGTCGAACAGGTGATCGACCCGCAGCACTTCACCGCTTTCCACCCGCCGGGCGCTGGCGACCATGCCGGCCGCCAGCAGCGGAAAGGCGACCGGCACCGCCGCCCAGCCCAGCACCGGTACCACGCCCAGCGCCAGCAGGATGAGGATGAGCACCAGGGTCTGCAACAGCCAGGTCGTGGGCGAGCGCAGGAACAGCTTCCAGCCGGTGGTCAGCCAGCGCAGGGCGTCGCCCGGCATGGCCGGCGATATCTCGGGCAGAACGTGGCGGTGGGGGTGGAGCGGAGGTTCTGGGGTGCTCATCGGGGATGTCGGCAGGATTCGGTATCGTCGGCCGAGGTTGCGTGCGCATGCAGCCACGCTGGCGGGGTATGCCGACGGTGGCCGATGCTAGCCGATGGCAGGGGGGAGTTCAAACTTCGGGTAGCGCGGGGTGGGCGACGATGCGACGGCGCAGGATGTCGCGGTACTCGTCCGGATTCTTCACCAGCACCATTTCGCCCTGCCGCGGCAGATGGAGATCGGCGGCGCGGGAGAGCCAGAAGCGCAGCGCCGCCGCCCGCAGCATCGCTGGCCATGCCTGGCGCTCCGCGGCGGTGAAGGGGCGCTCCGCATGGTAGGCGGCGAGCAGGGCGGCGCAGCGGGCAGCATCGAGCTCGCCGCCGGGCGTGGCGCACCAGTCGTTAACGGTGACGGCGACGTCGAACAGCAGGCTGTCGTGGCCGGAGAAATAGAAGTCGATGACGCCGCCGATGTGGTCGCCGTCCCACAGCACATTGTCGCGGAAGAGGTCGGCGTGGATGGCGCCGGCCGGAAGCGCGGCGCTGTCCACTTGGGCCTGGAAGGCGAGCTCCGCATCCAGTAGGGCTTGCTCCTCGGCGGGCAGGAAGCTGCGCACCTCGGCGGCAGTGGCAGTGCGCCACGCCGGTCCGCGCGGGTTGTCCTGGCGACGCCCATAGGACTGTCCCGCCAGGTGCAGGCCGGCCAGCATGGCGCCCACGCGGGCGCAGTGCTGCTCGCCGGGCGCCATCACGGATTGGCCTGCCAGGCGCATCACCAGCACCGCCGGTTTGCCTTCCAGGGTGCCCAGGTACTCGTTGTCCCTGTCGGCGATGGGCGCCGGTACCGGCAGGCCGTGGCGGGCGAGGTGGGCCATCAGGTGCAGGTAGTAGGGGAGTTCGGCGCGCGGGATGGCTTCGAACAGCGTCAGCACATAACGGCCCAGTGTGGTGGTGACGAAGAAGTTGCTGTTCTGTACGCCGGCGGCAATGCCCTTCAGCTCGACCAGGCGGCCGATCGCATAGCCGCGCAGCCATGCAGCGAGGGTCGATTCGGGAAGGGGGGTGAAGACGGACATCGGCGTGTTCCGGGAGCGGGCTAAGGCAAGGGGCGCCCCAGCGCCGCGGCGACGGCGCCCCAGGCGGCGATCTTTTCAGTCAGGCTGCGCGCAGCATGGGCTGGGCTGGTGGAAGGCAGGCGCATGAACTGCAGTGGAGCCAGTCCTGCTGGCAGCTGCACATGGCGGCGGAACGCGGCCTCGGCCGCGCTGCCGTTGAAGAACACGTGGCGGATTCCGCTGCAGATGGCGAGCAGGCCGGGGAGGTCGTTGGCGATCACGCTGGCGGGCGTGATGGCGCTATCCAGGCTGCCGGGGCGCTCGCAGTGGGCGATGACGTCCCATAGCGCGACGCCGGCGTCTTGCAGCCGGTGCAGGCGGTCAGCGTAGGGAAGCTGCGGGCCGGCTCCCAGCAGCGTACCCATGATGGGCCAGAAGGCGTTGCGCGGATGGGCGTAATACTGGCCGGCGCTCAGCGAGGCCACGCCGGGCATGCTGCCGAGCACGAGCACGCGGGCATCTTCGCGGAAAACCGGAGGGAAGCTGCTGACGATGAACATGAGGCGGGCCGGCGCGGCGGAATCCGCCGGCCCGGGGATGAAGGCCGGCGGAATGCCTTACCAGGACTTGATGACCCACATCGGCACGGACAGCGTAGGTGCGGTGTCGTCGCGCACCATCTGGCCGTTGCCTTCCTTGTCCACCAGGTAATACGGCACGCCGTGAGGGGGCGTGACCTTGACCATGTAGAGCTTGCCGCGGACGCGGTACTCGGTGACGGTGTCTTCGCCCTGCTTCAGGATGGTGACCTGGGGCTCGTCGGCGCCGTCGGTCATGCCCGGCGGCGGCGGGGGCGGTTCGGGGATGGGTTCCAGGTTGGGCGGTTGTTGAGCGCAGACCGGGAAGGCTGCGGCAGCCAGCACGGCGATGAAGAGGCGGCGCATGGTGTTCTCCTGTATGTCGGCCGATTCTAGCAGAGCGGGTTCAGCGGCTTTCCGCCCGGCTCAAAGGTTCAGCATCAATTCGTGTTCCTCGGGCAGCGGCAGGAAACCGCGCGTTTCGTAGTGCTTGAAGATGGCCTCGACAACCGCTTCCGGCTCGTCGATGACCTGCACCAGGTCGAGGTCCGCCGGGTTGATCATGCGCTCGGTGACGAGGCGGTCGCGGACCCAGTCGAGCAGCCCGTTCCAGAACGCGCCATGCACCAGGATGATGGGGATGCGCCGGCTCTTGCCGGTCTGTATCAGCGTCATTGCCTCCAGCAGTTCATCCAGCGTGCCGAAGCCGCCGGGCATGACGACGTAGGCCGAGGCGAACTTCACGAACATGAACTTGCGCGCGAAGAAGTGCTGGAAGGTCTGGGAAATATCCTGATACGGATTCGCTTGCTGCTCCATCGGCAGCTGAATGTTGAGTCCGACCGAGGGGCTCTTGCCGAAATAGGCGCCCTTGTTGGCTGCCTCCATCACCCCCGGCCCCCCGCCGGAAATCACGGAAAACCCGGCATCCGACAGCAAGCGGGCGATCTTCTCCGCCTGCATGTAATAGAGATGATCGGGCGGAATTCGCGCGCTGCCGAAAATGGAAACGGCCGGCCGGATGGCATTCAGGCGTTCTGTGGCCTCCACGAACTCTGCCATAATCCCGAAGATCCGCCAGGACTCGCGTGCACTGAAACGCGGGGCAGCGGCGCCCGCGAGACTGCCGGGCAATTTTTCTTTTGCGGTCATCTGCTGTACTCGTTTGTTCTTCTTGAAATAAACCGGATGCATTGCATCTGGAGCCCCACGCTTCTCCGCAAGGATTCTCCCGGATGCCCACCCTGTTGCTCGTTGACGGTTCCAGTTACCTCTACCGCGCTTTCCATGCGCTGCCGGATCTGCGCAACTCCAAGGGCGAACCCACGGGGGCAATCCGGGGGGTGCTGTCGATGCTACGTCGGCTGGAAGGGGACTACAAGGCGGAGTACCGGGCCTGTGTGTTCGACGCCAAGGGCAAGACTTTCCGCGACGACTGGTACCCGGAGTACAAGTCCCACCGGCCTCCGATGCCGGACGATCTGCGGGTGCAGATCGAGCCCCTGCACGAGGCGGTGAAGGCCGAAGGCTGGCCGCTGTTGTGCGTGGAAGGGGTGGAAGCGGATGACGTCATCGGTACGCTCACCCGGCAGGCGGTGGAGCAGGGCTGGGAGGTGGTGATCTCCACTGGCGACAAGGACCTGACCCAGTTGGTGCGCCCCGGGGTGCGCTGGGTGAATACGATGAGCGAAGAGGTGCTGGACGAGGCCGGCGTGACCGCCAAGTTCGGCGTGCCGCCGGAGCTCATCATCGATTACCTGACGTTGGTCGGAGACACGGTGGACAACGTGCCCGGCGTCGAAAAGTGCGGCCCCAAGACTGCGGTGAAGTGGCTGACCGAATATGGCACGCTGGACAATCTCGTCGCCAATGCCGACAAGGTCGGCGGCAAGGTTGGAGAGAACCTGCGCAAGCACCTGGACTTCCTGCCGCTGGGGCGCCGTCTGGTAACGGTGGTGACCGATGTCGAGCTGCCCTTCGACGCCGCCGACCTACCGGCGCGTGAGGACGACAAGGCTGCACTCAAGGCCTTGTACGAGCGCTTCGAGTTCCGTGGCTGGCTGAAGGATCTGGCGGAAGGAACCACGGGCGAACCGCCGCGGGCCGAGGTCGAAGTCGCCGACGACGCGGACCCGGCTGGTCACCGGGGCGGCTACCAGACCATCCTCGACCAGGAAACCCTCTCCGCCTGGCTCGCCAAGCTGAATGCCGCCGAACTTACCGCCTTCGACACGGAAACCACCAGCCTGGACCAGATGGAGGCCAGGCTGGTCGGCATGTCCTTCGCCGTCGCCAAGGGCGAGGCCGCCTATCTGCCGCTGGCCCACCGGGGGGCGGAACAGCCCACGCAACTGCCCTTCGACGCAACGCTGGCGGCGCTTAAGTCCTGGCTGGAGTCGGACGCCCATCTCAAGGTGGGACAGAACCTCAAGTACGACGCACATGTGCTGCTCAATCACGGCATCCGGCTCGGCGGCATCGCGCACGACACCCTGCTGCAGTCCTATGTACTGGAAAGCGACAAGTCCCATGACATGGACTCGCTCGCCAAACGCCACCTGGGGCTGACCACCATTCCTTACACCGACATCTGCGGCAAGGGCGCCAAACAGATCTGCTTCGATGAAGTGGCGATCGACAAGGCCGCCGAGTATGCCGCCGAGGACGCGGACATCACGCTTCGGCTGCACCACAAGCTCTGGCCGCAGGTTGAAGCGACCGGCCGCCTGGCGCCGCTGTATCGCGAGATCGAACTGCCGACCATGGCGGTGCTGCTGGACATGGAGCGCACCGGCGTATTGATCGATCCCTTCCTGCTGGCCCAGCACAGCGAGGAACTTGGCCGCCGCCTGCTGGACCTCGAGCGCGAGGCGCACGAGCTCGCCGGCCAGCCATTCAACCTGGGCTCGCCCAAGCAACTCGGCGAAATCCTCTTTGGCAAGCTCGGCCTGCCGGTAGTGAAGAAGACCGCCACCGGGCAGCCGTCAACCGACGAAGACGTCCTTACCCAGCTCGCCGAAGACTATCCGCTGCCCAAGCTGCTGTTGGAGCATCGCAGCCTCGCCAAGCTGAAGAGCACCTACACCGACAAGCTGCCGCGCATGGTGAATCCCAGGACCGGCCGGGTGCATACCACCTTCTCGCAGGCTACTGCGGTGACCGGCCGCCTCGCCAGCACCGACCCGAACCTGCAGAACATTCCCATCCGCACCGCGGAGGGGCGTCGCATCCGTGCTGCCTTCATTGCGCCACGCGATCACGTCATCGTCTCCGCGGACTACTCGCAGGTCGAACTGCGCATCATGGCGCACCTTTCCGAGGATGCCCGCCTGCTGGATGCCTTCGCCCGCGGTGAGGATGTTCACCGGGCAACCGCCGCCGAGGTCTTTGGCGTAGAACCCGCCGAAGTCAGCAGCGAACAGCGCCGCTACGCCAAAGTGATCAACTTCGGCCTCATCTACGGCATGAGTGCGCATGGCCTGGCAAAGAACCTCGGCATCGAACGCAGCGCCGCGCAGGCCTGGATAGACCGCTACTTTGCCCGCTATCCCGGCGTGGCGGACTACATGGAGCGGACGAAGGCCGAGGCAAAGGACAAGGGCTATGTCGAGACGGTGTTTGGTCGCCGCCTGTATCTACCGGATATTCGGGCCCAACAAGTAGGGCGCAGACAGGCTGCCGAGCGTGCCGCGATCAATGCACCGATGCAGGGTACGGCGGCGGACCTGATCAAGAGAGCGATGATTGGTGTTGGCGGTTGGCTGGGAAGGTCGACGCTCAAGTCAAGGTTGGTGCTGCAGGTTCACGACGAATTGGTGCTGGAGGTGCCCGAAGAAGAGGTGGAGGTGCTTCGCGAAGAACTGCCGAAACTGATGGGCGAAGTGGCTGCGTTGTCTGTCCCTCTCCAGGTGGAAGTGGGAGTGGGTAGTAATTGGGACGAGGCGCATTAATGCCCCCGCAACCTCGATTCCGGAGTCCCTGCATCTGCAGGAAATTATTCTGCTCGGAGTGTTAATTCTGGACTGCAGAGGTGCGCCAGACACGGGCGGGGCGGGCGTGAGCCTCGCCGTCGCCGGCCTCACAGGATTGGTTTGAACTGCCGTCACATCAAGGGTGAGCGTCGTTTATGGACGGCTTGGTAGCTCAAATCTAGATCAAGTTAATGGGAGTGTGCAGCAGGTGCGCCGTCTGATCGTCTGCGATGCTGTCCGAGCCTCCCTGTTTCAGGAAAGCAATGCGTTACATAGACGAAGATGGCATCCCGGTCACCATTTATCAGCCCAATGAGCGCAGGGGAGGGCTGCTCTGGGGGTTGAGGCAGGCCAGCGAGGATATCGCCGCTTCCCGGCATGTAATAGTCCGCTTGTTCTGGCGGGATTTTATTGCGCAGTTTCGCCAGAAGATTCTCGGCTATTTGTGGGCTCTGCTGGGGCCGCTATTAGGAATAGTCAGCTTCCTGTTCCTTTTCTTCGTCGGGGTATTGAGGCCTGGCGAGGGAGAAATTCCTTATGTGGTCTACGTGCTCATAGGCAGTACGGTTTGGGGGTGTCTCCCGGGGGCTGTGGGGGCCGTAAGCAGTGGGCTACAGGGGCAGGCGGACCTCATCTTGAGAACGCGTATTCCCAAGTTGGCGTTGGCGATCAGTTCCCTGGCGGGCGTTAGCTACAGCATCTTGATCAGCATGATCACGATGACTGTTGTCCTGTTAGTCGTCGGGGTCGCCCCCACATGGTGGCTTCTGGCGTATCCGCTTCTAGTCCTGCCTATCGTGCTGCTGGGAACCGCTTTCGGTTTGGTTCTATCGGTGCTGGGTACCATAGCGAGAGATTTGACGCCGCTTTTTACGCAGGCGCTTGCACTCGTCATGTACGTGACGCCTGTTATCTATCTGGATTCCACAATCCAAAATCCGGTAGTTAAATCGATTATTGCGTGGAACCCGGTCAGCTATCTTGTGGACGTGCCCCGCTCGTTGATCTGCTTAGGGCGTGCCGATAATGTCGTTACCTATCTATGGGTATCCCTTGGGGCGGTTGTCCTGGTTACCGTCGGGTTACGGGTTTTCTATCTACTCGAAGACCTCGTGGCGGAGCGACTGTAATGAGTAAGTCGAATGTCCAGGTTGATGGGGTTAGCAAGAAGTTCGGGCTTTCGCTCAAGAGCGCGCTGAAGTACGGTCTGATTGACAGCATGCGCCGGATGACGGGCCGGGAAATGGATCACCGCTTGCGCGCTGGCGAGTTCTGGGCTTTGCAGGATGTGACCTTCTCTCTCGAGCCGGGTGATGCTCTAGGCATCATGGGGGTCAACGGCTCAGGCAAGACGACGCTGCTGAGAATCCTCAATGGGACGTATAGCCCGGATGGCGGACGGGTGACGCTCCGGGGGAGAGTGGGCGCCTTGATCGCAGCAGGTGCGGGTTTTTCGCCAATGCTGAGCGGAAGGGAGAATATATACATCAGCGGTACTTTGCTTGGCATGACGCCAGCAGAGATAAAGCGGAAATTCGATGAAATCGTTGCATTCTCTGAACTCGGCGAATTCATTGACATGCCTGTGCGAAATTATTCAAGCGGAATGGGGGTGCGCCTAGGGTTCGCCATCGCGGTTATTGGCTCGCCGGAGGTTTTGCTCGTTGATGAGGTATTGGCCGTCGGCGATCTGGCGTTCCAGAAGAAATGTTTCGAACGCATTCTGGCGCTGAAGGCACAGGGCACTACCATCTTGCTGGTGTCGCACGCGATCGGAGCCATCTGGGCGGTATGCAATAAGGGGCTGTTCCTGAGTAAAGGGCAACCTTTGTTGGTCGGGGACGTGGAGGAGGTGTGCAAGGCTTATGAAGATCAAAACTCGCGAAATGCGTGTATCGCGATTGAAAATGAGCCGCAGGCTGCGCAAACCTCGGAAAGCGAGGGAAAGGAGAGTCTGCCGGCAGAGTATGGGCATGCTCGTGGTGGAAGTGGTGACGTTCAATGCCTGAGTATTCGCATATTGTCGGCCGCTTGCGATGCCGAAGTTACAGATGTCGCCTTCGCTGAGCCCTTCGTGTTGGAGTACCGATACGTTGTGCACAGGAAAATCGAGAATCCGATTTTTCGTTCGAGTTTTGATGCCGTTCATTATAAGTTCATTGTCTCCATCGATAGCCATGAGCAGGGCTATGACTGGGAGAGTATTGAGCCCGGCGAGTACGTGATGCGCGTAACCCTGAAAAGCCAAACATTGCGTCCCGGAATGTATTCCATTAATACCAGCGTGGTTTCAAGAGGCATAGGGGTCCATCTTTTTTATTGGCTTGGTGCTGCGAGTTTCGTAGTTCGCCACCCATCTGACCGCTTTCTTTATTCCAACGAGTCCGCTGTCGTTTTCTTTCCTGCGCAAATGGACCTTTCCAAGAGATAGAGCATGAGTCGATATGTTTTCCCGCTGGATGCGGGCGCGGCTGAATATGTATTCGCGCCGTTTTTTGATCCGGAGCATGCTCCTGGCCTGGCCTTGGAGTTTGAGGCGCCGAGCGGTTTTACGCTGGAGCGGGAAAACGATTGGTGCTTTACCAAGGTGATCTGGAATGGCGTCAATTCGCGGCAGTCTGAAATGACTGTGCGCTGCCAGACGCCTTTTGCCTCTGAGGTTCATGACCGTCTGATCGCGGCGTTTACTTTATCTCCTACTGCATGCGTGTCATTTGCCTTGCTGGATGGCAAAGGGCGGGTTCTGGGTGGTTGGAGCAAGGCGTTCCAAGGGACCGGAATCCGTCAGGAGATCGATCTCAGCCTTACGGGGCTATTGCTCAAGGGTTTGGCGCCGCGTGCGCTTTTGCTTGCGGCAGGCCTTCGTCAGAGGTCTTTTGCAGGTGTGGCGCTGCGCATTTCTTCACCGCAGGCTTCGGAGGGTGTCCTTGTATTGACATGGCTCGGCTTGCGTAACAGCAAAGCCCATGCGGAATTGACCCGCTCTCGTGCTGGAGCGTCTATGGATTGGTCGCCTTGGGTGCTGACGGAACGCGACCGAGGCGAAATGGTGCCGCAGCATGGCTTGCTTTTCGGCCGGGAGGAGTTGTTTCAAGTGCGCGGCCGACGATTTTTGCCAGGATGGAGAGAGCATTTCGCTGTTCTTGAATCAAAGGCGATGAAGTGCCTGGAGTTAACTCCAGAGAAGGATTATGGCGAGTATCTGCCACACCATGATTTGCGTTTTACCCGCGTACGGGCGGAGGCGGTGCGTGCATACCACTGGGATGCCTTGGTATTGGCTTTTGTCGGTCTCGTAACAGAGGAAAAACGTTACATCGAGCATGCGCTGCGCTATCTCATGTGCATGCTCCATACTCCTCAATGGGGAGACTCGTCGGAGCAACGGGTGCCATCCAGCACTTGGACCCAACGTGCTTTCATGGAGGAGATGACGACCACGAGCGTGGCTATCCTGCTCGACTGGTTGGGTTTTGCTTTGTCAGGGCAGGCTCAGTCATTGGCTCGCCATGCGCTTTGGACGCGCGGTATGTCTTATGTTCAGCGAGACTTGTTCCAGCACGACTACATGCAGCGGATGAATCAGGGGGCCGTGTTTTGCAGGGCGCTGGTGCTGGGAGGTTTGACGCTGGAGCGGGGGTGGCCGAGGGCGGCCGGGGTTGCTGATGACGCTTATATGCAGATGAGGAGGGTGCTGCAATCTTACGTGCAGTCGGACGGCGGTATTTCGGAAGGGCCGGGGTATTTCTGTCAGACCCTCACTGCGACGCTGTGGACCATCATTGCCTATTGTCGCGCTCGCCATCTGGATTGGCGTCTCGAGGTTCAGTCGTTATATCCAGATATCGAAAATTATCTCACCGCGATGGCAGCAGGCGAGCCGGGCAAGTGTATTCCATCTGGAGATTGCCGTCTTGAATGGTTTAGCGGCGACGCGATTCCTATCTTTGCTGCACTGTTTCCGGATTCTGCGTTTGCCAGCATCCTGAAACCCTGTTTGGAAAATGGCTGGGTTCATGAAGTGACGGGAACATTGCGCGGTAGCGGCGGTATGGTTGGGATGGTTTATGGGCCTGATGAAGTCAAAATGCCGAGTTCGGTGGCCGCACCGTCATCCTGGCTGCCCAAGACCGGGAAATTGAGCCACGTGCGCGAAGTGGCAGGGCATGTTGCACGGCTTTGGGCGACGGCCAGTCGATATGGCGTTACGCATGGTCATCTTGACCACGGCGGCGTCGTGCTTGAAGTCGACGAAACCCCACTTTTTGTTGACCGTGGTATGGCTGAGTACTGGAAGGCATCTTTGGTGCATGAGATGCGTCGTAGCTACGCCCACAATACGTTGACACCGCTGTTGGCGGACGGGCGTTATGCTGACCAAGTTATGCCAGGGCCGGATGCGAAGGAGCCGACGGTTCCGTCTGACGGCAGTGCGCTGCTGGAGATTCCGGGGCAGGATGTATGGCGTAATCATATGTCTGCTTATGTGAGAACGCTTGTTGACGGCGGCGCCGATGCCACTTGGTATATCCGGGATAGAGGTGTATTGCTCGCCCCGGGGCGGCTGGCTTTTCATTTCCACGGCCCACACAAGTTTTCTGTGAGCGGAACGTCTGTCAATGCCACTGTGGGCGACTTTTATTGCCAGATCGATTTTCCCTGGGCGGAGCAGGTGACGGTTGAGCTGTCTCTGCCTGACTTTGCTGGTCGCGCAATGTTCCATATTTGCGCGCTTACCGGTCAATGTGAAAGCTTCGATCTGGAAACACGTATTACCGTGCGGGGCTGTATTAAAGAGAACGGCGTTTGATATGTGCGGCATTATCGGCGTCTTTCATCGTGCTCCCGGGCGGTATCCTGTTTTTACCGCCACCGATCTCGCCAATCTGGAGCACCGCGGCCCGGATGGTAGCGGCGCCTTCAGCAATGATCATGTGCAGTTCGGGCATACGCGCTTGGCCATAATCGACCTGAGTGATGGCGGGCGGCAGCCCATGTTAGGTGCAGACGGTTCTTGCGTCGTAACCTTCAATGGCGAAATCTACAACTATCCGGAGTTGCGCACCGAACTTGAACTGATAGGAGAGCGATTCGTCACGCACTCGGACACTGAAGTGCTTCTTGCTGCTTACAAAGCGTGGGGAGCCGATTGTGTCACGCGCTTCAGAGGGATGTTCGCATTTGCGCTCTGGGACAACGTCAAAAAGGCGCTCTTCCTTGCCCGCGATCGCTGCGGCGAGAAGCCCTTGTTCTACCACTGGGATGGAGAGCGTCTGGCGTTCGCATCCGAGCTAAAGGCGCTAGTGCCGCTACTTCGTGGCCGACCGACACTTGATCCTGCAGTGGTCGACATGTACCTGCACTATCAGTACGTGCCTGAGCCGTTTACCTTGCTGGCGGGCGTACGTAAACTCCCTGCCGCGCACACGCTGACATTGTTCGCTGCGGACTGGCATGCCGAGCCGCAGCGCTATTGGAATGTCGAGAGTACGTCGTACGGCGGGTCGCTTCCCGTGGATACGCCGGGTATCCTCGCAAGCATTCGGGAAGGTCTGGAGGATGCGGTCAAGATGACGCTGCGTGCCGACGTGCCGGTGGCCGTAGCGTTGTCGGGCGGTATCGACTCAGGGGCGATCGCCGCCCTGGCGCAGCGGCATTACTCGGAGCCCATGCATGCGTTTTGTGTCGGCTACCCGGGACGCCCCCCGTATGATGAACGCGACCAGGCGCGTGCGCTTGCCGAGTCGTTGGGCATGATCGTTCACGAGGTAGAGCTACCCGTTGAGGGGTTTGTCGGCTTCTTTCCGGATCTGGTACGCGTCATGGATGAGCCAATTGCCGATCCGGCCGCTTTCGGCCACTACTCGGTGCCCAAGGCGGCGGCTGAACAGGGTATCAAGGTACTGCTTACGGGCATTGGCGGTGATGAGGTTTTCTGGGGGTATCACTGGGTAACCCAGACTGCGGCGACCAACCAGATGCTGGCCCAGCGGCCGTCCTTGCGCACGCTGGCGGGTTGGGCCGGGTTGCCCTATGCACAGCATCGTCTGCATCAATTCGCTACACATCCGCGCGTACCTGGCGTTCTTCGCCGCTGGGCCAGCCTGCTGCGCGACCTAGGCGATGCTCGTAGTCCGAAGGAGCAACTGCGCTTTTACATGGCGGAAAGCAATTTCCCGATGGCTTTCAGTCTGAAGCAGACCGTCTACGGTGAAGCGATGCGTAGCCTATCGCCGGATAATCCCTTCCGGCCGACCGATATTGGGTTGCGCAGCCACGACGCGATTCCGGCGGCGGTCATCCGCATGTTGTTCGACACCTGGATGGTCTCCAACGCGGTTGCTCTCGGTGATCGCGTGAGCATGGGTGTTGGCGTGGAGGCGCGACTGCCCTTTCTAGACGTCTCGCTGATCGAGCGGGTCATGGCGCTGCGGGCGCACACGCCCGATCACGAGTTCGGACAGAAAACCTGGTTGCGTGCGGCGCTGAAGGGCGTGCTGCCCGATGAGGTCTTGGCCAGGCCAAAAGCCGGATTCCAGCCGCCGGTGCAGGAGTGGCTCGCGGGGGTGATTGCCGCCTATGGCGATATATTGCGCGATGGCGAACTGGTTCGGGAGGGCATCGTCAATGGTGCCAGCGTGGAATACGCGCTTTCGACCATGTCGAAGGCAGGATGGCCGGGTCTGTTCTTCGCCTACAAGCTAGTTCTCCTTGAAATGTGGTATCGCAAGGTTGTCCTGTCATGCTGACCAAGCGACAGGCTGTGCTGATCTACAACCCGGTATCGGGGCATGGGCATCTCGATTCCTGGAATGCGATGTTCGTCGCTTTGATGCTGGAGAAAGGTTGGAAGGTTCTGGCGCTGACTCCGGACACGGGCGCATTGATGGAACGCCTTGATCAGAAAGGGCTGGCAAACTCCCCCGGGCTTCAGCTTCTTGACTGGAATGCGCACCAGCCGCGCATGCGTACCTATCTTCGCGGAGCCTGGCAGCGTTGGGATCGCCTTGGTGATCGATATTTCTACCACCGTGCCGGTAGCGAGACGACCTCAGGCCTGTCGTTCGGAGAGTACTGGAAACGGCGTATGTGCCAGGCAGTGGTGCCCTTCCTGTTTCGCGCCTCGTACTATGCCTATACGCGTTATCGGCGCCGGTATTTGACCAGCCATTCTCTGGCAGTCGAGGATCCTGAATCCTACATGGCGTGCCCGGTGGACATGGCACGTCGAGTTCACGCGGCGCTTAGGAAAGCGAGGGCGAAGCCGGCACTGGTGTTCAACATGTACATGGACACCTATCGCACCAGCCGGCCGCGATGGGACGAATTTGCCGCGATCAATACGCTGCGCTGGGCGGGCATCCGCTTCGTGCCGCCTGCGATGCCTGAGGAGCCCTGGTATCAGCTTCCGTCCTGGCGGGGGATGTGCATCCTTGATGAGCGAGTGCGGGCGGCTTATTCGAATGAATTACCGGACAAAGTCTTCGGATATCTACCGGATATTACCGAGACGGCCTTACCCACGGACTCCACTGTGTTCGTTCGGGAGATACACCGGAGGGCGAGGGGCCGCAAGATTGTGTTTCTCGGCGGGTCGATCGGTGGGCAGAAGAATCTGGCCCGTTGGTTCGAGTTGATCCGGCTTGCCGATCCAGGCCGGTGGTTCTTCGTCCAGGTCGGCGAGATCCACCGGGGGACGTTGACGGTCGAGGATGTTGCGGCATTGGATGCGGCGCTGGCTGCGCCGCCGGAAAACCTCCTGCTGCATGCCGAATATCTCCCGGACGAGCGGGTATTCAATGAAGTCATCAGTACCTGCGACGTCGTCTTTGCGGTGTATCGTCGGTTCAGCATCAGTAGCAATATGCCGGGCAAGGCCGCCCATTTTCGTAAGCCTGTTCTGGTGAGCGATCGCTACCTGCTTGGTGAGCGCGTCACCCGCTACGGTATCGGCCTTGGCGTGGATGAAGACGACGCCCATGCAATGCTCGCTGGGCTTGCGTGCGTAATGGATAAGCCTGTCCCTGAAGCATGCTTTTCCCGCTACTGCTCCGATTTTAGCCTGACCGAGCTTGCCGGGCGGCTCGAGGGCTTTCTACATGACTGCTTGAAATGAGGGATTCGTGAAGAGTTACTTGAATAAAATCTCTGCGTTCTTGCAGCGGCGCGTTGCGCGCCCCGTGATGCAGACGGACGGCTCGCCTTTGCTCGCGCATGTCAATCATAAAGATCTGCTCGCGGCGGAGGCCCTGCTCCGACTCGGGACGGCTTACGGTGGCTGGATCATTCCCGCCGATGCCGGTCTGGACGGGAACAGCATCTGTTACCTTGCCGGCGCAGGGGAGGACATTAGTTTTGACTGTGCGCTGGTCCGACAATTCGGATGTCGTGTCCGTATCGTCGATCCGACGCCGCGTGCGATTGCACATTTCGGCCAACTTGTCGAGGCGGTGAATGCCGGACGTCGCTTCCCGGTCAACAACAGTGCGACTGATTTCTACGATCTCGTGCCGGAACAACTGGAGCGTTTTTCCTTCCTTCCTATTGGATTGGCGGACAAGGACGTGGAGTTGAAGTTTTACATGCCCAAGAATCCGACGCATGTTTCTTGCTCAACCGTCAACCTGCAGAAGACTGAGGACTTTTTTACCGCGCAGTGTCACAGGTTGGCCACGGTCATGGCCCAGCAGGGTGATGACTGTCTGGATCTGTTGAAGATGGATATCGAAGGCGCGGAATACTCGGTGATCCGTGATCTTGCTGCTTCAGACCTACTCCCACGAATGCTGTTGATCGAGTTCGACGAGGCTCACAGTCCGCAGGATAACGGTGCCGGCGAACGTATTCGTACTCATGTACAAATGCTGCTCGATGCGGGAATGAGGTGTGTCGCTGTTGAGGGAAGCAATATGACTTTGGTGCGTCGGGGGATGTCGACATGAGCGACGAGAGCTTTGTAGAGAAACATTACGCGCGCCATGCCAAGCACTTCGAGAATGATCTTATCGATGCTGATCGCATTCGCATCTCTGAATCGTGGTTTGACGAATCAACGGCAGATTACTGGAGGCATGCTCGTGCGTATGAATGTGCGGAGTTGTTGTCGGGTAGCGGTCTGGAGGCAACTTGGCTAACGGTTGGCGACGGTCGTTGGGGGCTTGATGCCTTCCGCCTGCGCAAGAAGGGATATACCTCCGTATTGGCGACGGATATCAGCGAAGCACTACTGAGGCGTGCAAAAGAAAAAGGCCTGATTGACACCTATGCAGTAGAGAACGCGGAGAAGTTGAGCTTTCTGGACCGATCCTTCGATTATGTTTTCTGCAAGGAGTCGCTGCACCACTTTCCACGCCCCTATGTTGCGCTTTACGAGATGCTCCGTGTGGCGAGGAAGGGCGTTTTCATTATTGAGCCTAACGATACATATGATTTTGTATTTCCCGAAATGCAGGCGACCCGGCTGGGGATCAGAGCAAGAATCATGGCCGGTCTGAGGTTGATGAAGAGCGGCGTTGCTGGGAGGAGAACTGGCGACGATAGGCGGCCCACGGTTAAATACAATCCGCCGGACTGGGAGAGTAGTGGAAATTTCGTGTACGCGATCTCCCGCCGCGAGGTCGAGAAAATTGCGCTTGGCTTGAATCTGCCCCAGGTCGTGGTGAAGGGGCTCAATGATCATTATGTGAAAGGTTGCGAGTTCGAGCCGGCTGACGAGGTGCGCTCCGCAGTGTTTCGCGAATTAATTTCTGTGATTCGCGGTAAGGATGAATTGTGCCGTAGAGGAGTGGCTGACTCCAATCTCATCATGGCCGGATTCTTACTGGATCGATTCGATGCGGGGACGGCGCAGCGCTTCGTTGCAGAGGGCTGGGATGTCGTTGATCTACCGAGAAACCCTTATATATCGGGGTGATTCCTGCTTGTAGGAGTTGGTGGTAATGCTGCCAAGGCCGGCCGAGGGACAGCAGGTTTGTTCTCGGGAGTACGGGTTGAGTTCGACGGTATGAGATGCTGGAAATCGTATCGGTGGACGTCAATCCGGTTGTTTATATTCTTGAATCCGTCTCAAGATCATTAATTGCAGTAAAAGTAATGACCGCACCTATTGTCCTTTTTGCATATAACCGCCCGAGTCATACGCGTGCAACGCTGGAGGCGCTGGCGCGTAACACGCTTGCTGCGCAGTCCGACCTCGTTATCTTCTCCGATGCGCCAAAGGATGACGCTGCCGCTTCGGCTGTGCGTGAGGTGCGGGAGGTGCTGGCAGGGGTCACGGGCTTCGCATCGGTACGCGTGGTCGAGCGTGAGCGGAACATGGGACTGGCAAGGTCGGTGATTGCCGGTGTTACCGAATTGCTCGATGCACACGGAAGGGTCATCGTTCTCGAGGATGACCTGGTCACTAGTCGGCACTTCCTGCAGTACATGAACGACGCGCTGGACTACTACGCCGATGATCCAAAGGCATTCTCCATCGGCGGCTACCAGTTTCCGGCGAGAACGATGGCAATCCCCATGCGTTATCGTCACGATACCTATGCTTCGTATCGCTGCTGCTCCTGGGGCTGGGCGACTTGGCGGGACCGCTGGGCACGTATCGATTGGGATATGGGCTATATCGACGCCTTCATGGCTGATAGGGAGCAACAGGCACGTTTCAACCGGGGTGGTCCCGACATGACACAGATGCTGATGCATCAGCATCAGGGAAGGATCGACTCTTGGGCGATCCGCTTCTGCCACGCGCATTTTGCCAACGACATGCGCTGCATTTACCCGGTGAAGTCGCTGGTGAGTAACATCGGCCTCGATAACAGCGGGGTACATTGTGGTGTTGATCCGCGTCGGCAGCACGATAGTCTGGATGAGGCTTTCATCCCGAGTGATTTCTGTCGGGCTGATCCTGTGGAGCCGGAACTGGCCGCTGCGTTCTATCAAGCCTTCTGTCCTCCGCCTCCAGAGCCTGAGCCGTTGACGCCGCGAGTTGTTCTGCGTAAATCGCGTAGTTTCGTACGTCATTCCTTTCATATCGCGGCACGCGTTGCTGCTCGGGTGCGGCGTTTTCTATTTCGACCTGTGCAGGATGTCGACATCCTCCTCGTCAACACGATGCAGAAAAGCGGGGGCGCTGCACGCGCCGCTTGGCGAACTTTCCTGGGGGTCAGCCGCGGACGTCCGGGGGCTCGGTATTTGACCCTTGTAAAGGATGATCTCCGTGCTGACGTCGTAGGGCGTTATCACTGGTCGTTGAAGGGGGTGCTGGCCGTGCGATTCGCTTCACTCGACCGCATCCCGATGGCGCGTTACCCACAACGCCTGCCGGTAACATTTACGCCGGCCAAGTGGATCAACCCTCTGCGCGTGCCGTTGTCCCGTTTTCGCCCGCGCCTCGTGCACCTGCATTGGCTGGCGTCGAGCCTGCTGCGCGTCGAGGATCTGGGCCGAATAAGAGCCCCCGTGGTATGGACACTGCACGATACTTGGGCGTTTACCGGCGGCTGTCATTACACCGGGGATTGCGGCGGCTTTCAGTCGCGTTGTGGCCGCTGTCCACAGCTGGGCAGCGAGCGCGACGATGATCTCTCGCGCGAGATCTGGTTGCGCAAGCAAAAGGCATATGGGGAGCTTAACCTTACCGTTGTGGCGCCAAGTCGTTGGCTTGCTGAACTCGCGCGCAGGAGCAGCTTGTTTGCAGGTCGGCGCATCGAGATCATTCCCAACGGGTTGGATACTGATGTGTTTTGCCCATTGGACAAGGCTGCCGCTAAAACTTTCCTTGGCATAGATGCGGCGCATCCTGTGCTGCTGTTCGGGGCTCAGTGGCTGACCGATCGTCGCAAAGGTGGGGACCTGCTTGCAGCCGCGCTGGCAAAGATCGAGTTTCCTTGCACGCTGCTGACCTTCGGTGAGGGCCAACTTGCCCTCACCACGAACCCTAATCTGGCCGTTCGCTCATTGGGGAGTTTGAGTGACGACGTCAGCTTGGCGCTGATGTACTCAGCTGCTGATGTATTCCTGTGCCCGTCCCGAGAGGACAATCTGCCAAACACAGTTGCGGAGGCCATGGCCTGTGGAACTCCGTGCGTTGCGTTTGACGCAAACGGGCTGCCGGACATGGTGACGCATCAGGTAGACGGCTGGTTGGCGAAGGCTTTCGACCCGGAAGATCTGGCACGCGGGATCCGTTGGATATTGTCACATCCGCAGCCGGAGGTACTACGCAATGCTGCCCGCGCGAAGGCAGTGGCGGAATACAGTCTGGATGTAATGAGTGCGCGCTATGCCGCCCTATATTCCGAACTGACCGGTGGACTGCATCAGTGAGGGCTCAATTGTCGGCCTGGGGCCTTGGAGGCGCGGCCCGCCGGTTCCTCGGTATTCGCCTTGGGCGATTGCACCAGTATTCGCCGAAGCCTATGTCGATTGCCGAGATCGCGCTTCCCGGTGAAGGTGGGCCGATGCCTCGCATTTCCCTGGTTACGCCTTCCTTCAATCAGGTCCGGTTTGTGGGCAAGACCTTGGAGAGCGTGCTGGGTCAGGGCTATCCGGACCTGGAGTATTTTGTGCAAGACGCCTGTTCTACCGACGGTAGCGTCGAAGTCATACGTGGCAACGACGGGCGCGGAGTGACGATAAGTATCGAACGCGATTCTGGTCAAGCTGATGCGCTCAACCGCGGATTCGCCAAGGCCTCTGGTGAGGTCATGGGCTATCTGAATTCAGATGATCTGCTCCTTCCCGGCATGCTCCACCGTGTCGGTGCCTATTTTCGGGACCACCCTGAAGTGGATGTGGTTTACGGCAACCGGCTGATCGTCGATGACGAGGGGCGGGAGATTGGCCGTTGGATACTTCCCGGGCATGACGGGGACTTGCTGCGCTACGTAGATTATGTGCCCCAGGAGTCTATGTTCTGGCGCCGCCGCGTCTGGGAACGGGCTGGAGCACGGTTCGATGAGCAGATGCATTTTGCGATGGATTGGGAGTTGATCCTGCGTTTCCTTGATGCAGGGGCTGTGTTTCGGCATACCCCTGACTTGCTCGGCGTGTTCAGAGTGCACGGAGACCAGAAATCGCAGGCGAGTTTTATGGCTCGCGGTGTAAGGGAAATGGCAGCTCTGCGCCTTCGGTTCGGAGGCTTGTCCGCTGGGCCGGTGAGGCGATTGTTGCGCCATGGGCGCTATCTGTGGGCCCATCGGGTTGCGGATGCTGAGTTCGAAAAGAATTTATCGAAAAGGATTGAGCTGAAATGAGAAAGGCATTGATCACTGGGGTCACCGGACAGGATGGGGCTTATCTTGCCGAATTCCTTCTCGGCAAAGGGTATGAGGTGCATGGAATAAAACGCCGCACCTCCCTGTTTAACACGGACCGCATAGATCACCTCTATCAGGATCCGCATGAGCAGGATCGGCGATTCATTCTGCACCATGGCGATTTGACCGACTCATCGAGCCTGATTCGCATCATTCAGCAAGTCCAACCAGACGAGATCTACAATCTTGCGGCGCAGAGCCACGTGGCGGTGAGTTTCGAGGAGCCCGAGTACACGGCCAACTCTGACGCATTGGGGGCTTTACGCATTCTGGAGGCAATCCGGATTCTCGGCCTAGAGAAAACCGCTCGTTTCTATCAGGCCTCGACCTCGGAGCTATACGGATTGGTACAGGAAACTCCCCAGCGCGAGACTACGCCTTTTTATCCTCGCAGCCCGTATGCAGTGGCCAAGCTCTACGCATACTGGATTACCGTCAATTATCGGGAAGCCTACGGCATGTACGCGTGCAACGGCATCTTGTTCAATCATGAATCGCCGATCCGGGGCGAGACTTTTGTGACGCGCAAGATTACGAGAGCACTGGCGCGGATCAAATTGGGCCTGCAAGATTGTCTTTATCTCGGCAACCTCGATGCCAAGCGGGATTGGGGGCATGCCCGGGATTATGTGGAAATGCAGTGGCTAATGCTGCAGCAGGATAAGCCCGAGGACTTTGTAATTGCGACCGGTGTGCAGTATTCGGTGCGTGATTTCGTTGATGCAGCAGCGCGGGAACTAGGCCTTTCGGTGTGCTGGAAGGGGCTGGGTGCTGACGAGAAGGCCTATGACAGGGAAGGGCGTTGCATTGTCCAGGTGGATCCGCGCTATTTCCGTCCGACCGAGGTCGAGACTCTGCTCGGTGATCCGAGTAAAGCGAAAGAGAAACTGGGTTGGACGCCAAGGACTTCATTCGAATCACTTGTCAGTGAGATGGTGCGCGAAGATCTGAAGGCGGCCGAGCGGGATGAGTTGGTCAAGCGTCATGGCTACAAGGCAATGGATTATCACGAATAAACCATTGCTTGGTGCTCGCTCATATTTAATTGAAAAGTGATCTCATGAAGCCAGACGCGAAAATCTATTTGGCAGGGCATCGGGGCCTGGTCGGAACGGCGTTGATGCGGAATCTCCAGGAAAAGGGCTATCACAACCTGCTGACGCGAACGCACGCGGAGTTGGACCTGACGGATCAGGCCGCTGTAGAGGCCTTTTTCCAGGAGGAGCGCCCGGAATTTGTGATTCTGGCTGCCGCCAAGGTTGGAGGTATCTTGGCCAACGATACTTATCCGGGGCAGTTCATTCGGGATAATCTCGCTATACAGATGAATGTCATTCATTCGGCCTGGAGAGTGAAGGTCAGGCGTCTGCTTTTTCTGGGCTCTTCCTGCATTTATCCAAAGCTGGCGCCGCAGCCCTTGAGGGAAGAGTATTTGCTGACGGCTCCGCTGGAGCCGACGAATCGTCCTTATGCCTTGGCCAAGATTGCCGGCATCGAGATGTGCTGGAGTTACAACCGTCAGTACGGCACTCGCTTCGTGGCTGTGATGCCCACGAATCTGTATGGCCCGGGAGACAATTACCACCCACAGAATTCTCACGTCATTCCCGCGCTGATCCGCAAGTTTCATGAGGCCAAGATTGCCGGATCACCTTCGGTCACCGTCTGGGGCTCGGGCACTCCAAGGCGCGAATTCCTGTATAGCGATGACATGGCGGACGCATGTGTTCATCTTATGGGCTTGCCGGATGATCGGTTTGACGTCCTGCTCGGAAGTGATGAGTCGAAGACGGGAGTATTCATGCCGCCGCTGATTAATGTCGGCATGGGAGAGGATCTGACGATTCGCGAACTGGCCGTGGTCGTGGCGGAGGTTGTGGGATTTCAGGGGGAGATTACCTTCGACACAAGCAAACCGGACGGTACTCCCCGCAAACTTCTGGATGTCTCGCGTTTGACAGCGTTGGGGTGGTCGGCAAGAACGGGGTTACGTGAAGGAATGGGGCTGGCGTACGCCGACTTCCTGGCCGACTCTGGCGCTTGATAGACGATGTGCGAGCCACTCATTACCGTTGCGGTACCTTCGTACAATCAGGGGCGTTTTCTAGATGAGGCCCTGGCTTCGATCTTTCGGGAAAACGTTCCCGTAGAGGTGTTTGTCGTGGATGGGGGGTCGACCGACGGCTCGGTCGAGGTCATTCGGAATTGGGAGGTGCGACTCAAGGGCTGGCGTAGCCGCCGGGATGAAGGGCAGGCGGCCGCCATCAACGAAGCCATTGCGATGGGCAGAGCTCCTTTTGTCTGCTGGCTGAATAGTGATGATTGGTTTGTACCCGGCGGTCTTGAACGGTTGCTAGCGGAGATCCAGTCCCGGCCGGATGTCCCTGCGGTTTACGGCCGGGCATGGAACGTCGTCGAGGAGTCGGGAAAGCGCTCACCCGTCTGGGTGGAACGATTCTCCGAGAGAAGATTGGCAATGCGCTGCATCATCTCCCAGCCCGCTACGTTGATCCGTCGTTCGGCATGGGAGGCAATCGGCGGGGTAGATGCCCGCCTGCATATGGCGATGGATTACGATTTCTGGTGGCGTCTGTACAAGAGCTTTGGTGCGTTGGGCTTCGTCGACTCATATGTGGCGGTAAATCGTGAGCATAGGGAGACAAAGACCAGAAGGAACAGGCGGAAGCATTACGCGGAAGCCATGGAAGTCGTGGCAAGGTATTACGGCCGGGTCCCTCTGAAGTGGTGGCTATATCAGCCTTATTCCGTATGGTTCAAGTCTTTGTTCGGTTGAATGGTCGGGCCTGTTATTGAACTCTGCGGGTTTTGCCGGGCAATTGAGTCCGAGTATTCCCTGAGCCGATCCTGTCTTCGTAGTTAGTTATCTGCCGAGTGTGGAAGGTTGTCCTTTTTTCATGAGTAAACGCCGGATCTCGGTTCTTCATGTCTATCGCACATATTTCCCTGATCCGCAGGGGGGACTGCAGGAGGCAATTCGCCAGATTTGTCTGGCGGTGAGACCCTTGGGGTGCGAGAGCACCGTTTTCGCGCTCTCCCCCCATCCTTCGCCTCGGGAGATAAGCAGTCCAGAGGCCTTGATCGTTCGTTGTCGGTCTTGGGCTGCGCCGGCGTCCTGCGATCTGGGTGGAAGGGATGCCTTCATACGCTTTCGTGTCTTGGCGGAAAGTGCCGATGTAGTTCATTTTCATTTTCCTTGGCCATTCGGCGACGTCCTGCATTTGATGAGTTGCTGCTCGACGCCGGCAGTGATGACTTATCACTCCGATGTCGTTCGCCAGAAGATGCTGGGCATGATGTATCGGCCATTGATGATGCGCATGCTGAAGTCCATGTCAGCGATAGTCGCAACGTCGCCGTCTTACGCCAGGACCAGTGAAGTATTGACTCATCCCATGATCAGGCCCCTGGTAAGGGTCATTCCTTTGGGAATATCGGAGAACCATTACCCCGCAGGTTCTGCTGACGCATTGATGCGCCGGCGGGGGCTTGATGATGGTCGGCCGTTCTTCCTTTTCATTGGGGTATTGCGGTATTACAAGGGCTTGCACTACCTCATCGAGGCGGCGGCTGAGGTTGATGCCCGGATCGTCGTTGCTGGTTCAGGGCCTGAAGAGGAGGCACTGCGCCAACTGGCGGAAGTGAGGGGAGTAAAGAACGTTTGTTTCGTCGGGCAAGTGACGGATGAAGAGAAGGTGGCCCTACTCAATGGATGCCTCGCACTTGTCCTGCCCTCTCATTTGCGTTCCGAAGCTTTCGGGATGGTTCTCGTAGAGGCTTCAATATATGGCAAGCCACTTGTTTCCTGCGATATCGGTACGGGCACCTCATTTGTCAACGAGGGGGGCAAGACCGGGGTCGTCGTTCCGCCCGAGAGCCCACGGGCATTGGCTGAAGCGATGAATCTGATACTGAGGGATCCCGGTTTGGCCAAATCCATGGGAGAGGCGGCCCGGGAGCGTTATCTCCGCTTTTTTTCGGCCGAGGCTTTGGGCAGGGAATACGCGCAGTTGTATCGCGATGTTTTACCGGTGCTTTAGATCTCGCGGTGACCGGATTCGTGCTTGAGGTCACCCGAGTTTGAGGGGCTGGACTGTCGTGGCTCGGGGGTGGGGAGAGATGCCGGTTGGCCAAAAGGGATCCGGGTCTCGAGCTTGAAGCCGGGCGGTTCGCAAACACGCCATCCGAGGTGATTTATTAACGACGGTCATTGGCAAATCCCTGGTGGTGTTGTTCTCACCGGCGGAAGTGGTTTCATCGGGAGGGAGGTTGCATCGCAATTGAGGGCGCGGGGGCGGGAGGTCCTGGCACTGTCGACCCGTGATCGCCCCGAACTCGGTGTTGTGCGAGGACCTGCCCTTACTGCCGATGCGGATTGGTCTGAGGCGCTCCGTGGGGCGCATGCTGTCATACATGCTGCCGCCCGCGTGCATGTGATGAATGATGCCAGTCCAGACCCCCTCGCTGAGTTTCGTGCCGTCAACGTGGAGGGAACCCTGCGCTTGGCTCAGCAAGCGGTGGAGGCAGGGGTTAAGCAATTCGTACTCGTCAGTTCCATCAAGGTTAATGGTGAGAGATCCATGCCGGGGCGGCCATTCATCGAGGATGACCCGGCGGCACCGGAAGAGCCGTACAGTATTTCCAAGCATGAGGCGGAGGTGGGCGTGCGGGCGCTGGCTGCCGGCAGCGGCATGAGCGTGACTGTCGTAAGGCCGCCCTTGGTCTATGGCCCGGGTGTCAAGGCGAATTTCGAACGCATGATGAACTGGGTGGCGCGAGGGGTTCCGCTGCCACTGGGCTGTATTGAGAACAGGCGCTCATTCGTCGGGCTGACGAACCTGGCGGACCTGTTATGCCTTTGCGCCACGCATCCTGCGGCAGAAGGGCGGACCTTTCTCGCTGCGGATGGGGAAGATATCTCCACTACCGAGTTGCTGCTGCGTTTGGGGCGGGCTCTGGGGCGTCCTGCGCGCCTTCTCCCCGTGCCCCCGGTTGTTCTGGCGGGCTGCTTCCGAGCGATCGGAAAGGCGGAAGTGGCGGGGCGCTTGCTGGATTCCTTGCAGGTAGACGCGTCTGCGGCGCGCAGAATCCTCGGTTGGAAGCCGCCACGCACTGTTGACGAGGAACTGGAGGCCACCGCTCGGCATTTTCTGGCCACCCGGTACTGAGCGCAGGGCGCTATGGAAAGCCCTAGGGAAAAGGCGATCCATCGGCAGAGGTCGAGGCCTTTTTTGCCGGCCGAGACATTTCGCGCTTACTGCTGCAGGCGGAGCGCTGTCTTCCACAGATTGGCTACCGCCAGCCTGTACTGTTTGCGTCGGTTGGCGTGCCAGTTCATGCCGGGACCTTCGCGCGAGACGCCTTTCTCCTCCAGCGTGACCTTCTCCCGCGCGGATTCGATGTCGCTTCCTGCGATGTGCCGGGGCTGCTGGCTGGAGAGCATGGGGAAGGCGCAGTACTGCTTGAACTGGCGTCGGTATAGCGTATCGATGCCTATGCCTTCGAAGCGGTAATGCAGCAGCTTTTCGCTGGCAGCGCGGGAAATGATGTAGGCATGGGCGCCAGCGGCGCGGCAGCGTGCGATACCCGGTGTCCACGTCAGCCACAGCTTGCCGAGGATTACGCCGAGGTGCAGTAACTCGGGATGCCGCGTGCGGAGGAAGCGGTTGAGGCGGGAAATCGTCTTGGGCGGAAACGCCTCCAGCGTGGCGTCATCTTCCAGCACCAGAGCGTTTTTGTAGTTGCGTTCGACCACGATGCGGGCGCAGCGCTGGTGGGAGTGGAAGCAGCCCCGCTGGGCGTCTTCCTCGTCCTTGTCCACCAGCACGAATTCAATCTCCAGCCCGCTTTTGCGGAACTCATCCAGGATCATCGCCCGTCTGTCTTCCCGGTGGCGAAGGCTGATGCAAAGTACAGCGTCCACATCCAATTGAGGGTGGGTGGTACGTCGCGGAGAGAGGGGCATTTGAAAGGGGGGCGATTTGCTAGAGCGGCGCGATTGTAGCACCCGCCGCTGACGGAGACGCTTCGCTGGGCGGGGTATAATCCGCCGCTTCACCTGTTGATTTATCGGCCTTATACGGCTGCTGTCCCCTGACGAGGTTTGCCTTTGTCCCTAACCGTTCTCGGCCTTTCCGGCGCCCTGACCCACGATCCTTCCGCAGCGCTCTACATCGACGGCAAGCTGGTCGCCGCGGCGGAGGAGGAGCGCTTTGTGCGCGACAAGCACGCGAAGAACCGGATGCCCTACGAGTCGGCGCGCTTCTGCCTGGATTTCGCGGGAATCAAGCCCAAGGACGTCGACATCGTGGCGATCCCCTTTGCGCCGATCAGTCTGGCCGACAAGGCCCGCTGGCATTACGCGAAGCGCTATTGGTACGCGCCGGACCGGGGGCTGGATGCGATCCTGATGGGCAATCGCCGCTTCTACCGCTATCGCAGACGCATCCAGTGGTGCCTGCAGCAGTTGGGTTTCGATCTGAAGAAGGTAGAACTGGTGCCGGTCGAGCACCACCTTGCTCACGCTTCCAGTGCCTACCACTGCTCCGCTTTCAAGCAGAAGACGGCGATCATGGGCATCGACGGCAAGGGCGAGTACGCCACCACCTTTTTCGGCTGGGGCGAGAACGGCAAGATCCACAAGATCAAGGAGTTCTACGATCCGGATTCGCTCGGTGGCCTGTATGGTGCGCTGACCGAGTTTCTCGGCTTCGACATGCTCGACGGCGAATACAAGGTGATGGGCATGGCGCCCTACGGCGATGCGGAGAAATACGATTTTTCCCGCCTGGCCAAGTTCGAGAACGGCGAGTTGGTGATCAACACCGACTACGCCAACGTGATCGGCTTCCGCCGCTACAAGGAGAACGGCAAGGGCTACTATTTCTCACCCAAGCTCATCGACTGGCTGGGCCCCAAGCGCGAGGGCGACATCGCCGACGATCCCTACATCCATTACGCGGCCAGCATCCAGAAGCTGTTCGAGGATCTCGCGCTGCAGATGATGGATTACTACCTCGGCGACATCCTGCGCGAGACCGGCAAGCTGGCCTTCGCCGGCGGCGGGGCGCTCAACGTCAAGCTCAACCAGAAGATCATCGCCCGGCCGGAAGTGAAGGAGCTGTTCGTGCAGCCAGCCTCCGGCGACTCCGGGACGGCGGTCGGCGCGGCTTCCTATGTGTCCCATGGGCGCGGGGTGCCGGTCGAGAAGATGGAGCATGTGTATCTCGGCCCCAGCTACACCAACGAGGAAGTGATCGCCGCTTGCGCCAAGCATGCGGCGCGGCCGGTGTGGCAGAGGATAGAGGCGGTGCCTGAGCGCATCGCCCGCATCCTCGCCGCCGGCCAGCCGGTCGCCTGGTTCCAGGGGCGGATGGAGTTCGGCCCGCGTGCGCTGGGCGGGCGTTCGATCCTCGGCTGCCCGAGCGCGCCGGGCGTGGCGGACCGCATCAACGAACAGATCAAGTTCCGCGAGCGCTGGCGGCCCTTCTGCCCCAGCATGCTGGATACGGTGGGGCCGCAGATGCTGCAGACCGAACATCCCTCGCCCTTCATGACCTTCACCTTCGAAGTCGCCGAAGAGTGGAAGAACCGCGTGCCGGAAGTGGTGCACGAGGACGGCACCGCCCGTGCCCAGGTGCTGCGGCGCGAGTTCAATCCCCGCTACTACGATCTGATGGTCGAGCTCGAGAAGCTGACCGGCAACGGCGTGGCGCTGAACACCTCGCTCAACCGCCGCGGCGAGCCGATGATCTGTTCGCCGACGGACGCGCTGAACATGTTCTTCGGCTCCGACCTGCAGTACCTGATCATGGAAGACATCCTGGTGGTCAAGGACGGCGCCGACGTTGCACTGGGCCTGGCGTGAGCGATCTGGCTGGTCCCCGCATCCTGCAGTTCTGCCACTGCCACTACGGTCCTTTCGCCGATGTGGCGCGGCAGTACGCGGTGCTGTTCCGCGACACGCCGTACAAGGTCACCACCGTCTACCTGACGGATCCGCCGGATGAGGCGGTGGCGGCGCAGTCCGCCTCGGACGAGGTGATCTTCCTGGACTACGACGGCCGCGACGTGCGCGGCCTCAAGCTCGACGCGATGCGCCGGCTGCGCGAGATCGTCGCCGCGCGCGACGTGCGGCTGATCCTCGCCCATCGCTTCAAGCCCATCCACATCGCCTGTTGGGGCACTTCGCTGCCGATCATAGGTGTGCATCACGCCTTCGGCGACTACGAGCGCCTGACGCACAAGCTGTTTGCCCGCTGGTTCCACAAACGGCTGGGACTGCTGGGCGTCTCGGACGCCATCCGCGATGACATCCGCCGCGGCGTGCCCGCCTGGCCGGCGGACCGCATCGAGACTCTGCACAACCGCATTGATGTCGATGCGGTGCGCGGTGGGCTGCTGCCTCGCGCAGCGGCGCGAGCGCGCCTCGGCCTGCCGCAGGAGGCCCTCGTGATCGGCAACGTAGGCCGCCTGCACCCCGACAAGGACCAGGCGACCCTGCTGCGCGCCTTCGCCCGCGCCCGGAGTGCGCTCCCGGCCGGCGCGCTGCTGGCCATCCTCGGCAAGGGGCGGCTGGAACAGAAGCTCAAGGCGCAGGCTGCCGAGCTGGGGATCGCAGAGCAGGTCCGCTTCCTCGGCCAGGTCCCGGAAGCCTGGAGAGCTTTCCCCGCGTTCGACCTGTTCGCCCTGAGCTCCGACCATGAGCCCTTCGGCATGGTCCTGCTGGAGGCGATGGCGGCGGAGGTGCCGGTGATCGCCACCCATTGTGGCGGGGCGCCGGAAGTCGTCGGGGAGTGCGGTGCCCTGTTTCCGCTGGGAGACGATGCAGCCCTTGCCGCGCTATTGCTCCAGCAGGCTGCATGGCAGCCGGAACAGCGCCGGGCTGCAACACAGGCCGCCCTGGCGCGGGTGCGCACTGCCTTTTCGGATGAGGCAGCCCGCAGCCGCTTCTTTGCTCTCCCGATGGTGCGAGCGGTGCTCGGCCATACGAATCACGCATGAGTACCCGCGACCCGTCGATTTGCTTCGTCATCCCGTACTTTGGCCGCTGGCCGTTCTGGATGCCGTTCTTCCTGGCCAGCTGCCGGGCGAACTCCACGGTGGACTGGCTGCTGTTCTCCGACTGCGGCGAACTGGATGCACTGCCGCCCAATGTGCGCGTCGTCTCCGTCAGCTACGCAGATTATTGCGCCCGGGTGGCTGGTGCCCTCGGTATTCCCTTCGCGCCATCCAGCCCCTACAAGCTGTGTGATCTCAAGCCCGCGCTCGGCTACATCCATCGGGAGGAACTGGCCGGCTACGATTTCTGGGCCTTCGGTGATCTCGACCTGATCCTGGGGGATCTGCGTGCGTACTTCACCGCTGGGCGGCTGGCGCGCAAGGACCTATTTTCCACTCATGAACGGCGCATTTCCGGCCATTGCTGCCTGGTGCGCAATTCCCCGGAAATGCGCGAGTTGTTCTTCCGCGTGCCCGATTGGCAGGTGCGCCTGAGTGCGCCTGAGCATCTGGGGTTCGACGAAGGCGCTTTCAGCCGGATATTCATCCGACGCAAGAACTGGCCGCGCCTGCTGGCCCGCATCGCCGCGCAGTGGAACCCGTGGTTCCGCCGCGCAGAGTTCATTGAGTCTTACAGCACGCCGAACGCCAAGTTGCCGTGGGTGGATGGCTCGCGCAATTACCCGCAGCGCTGGTTCTGGCGCGAGGGCCTGCTGACCAATGACCGCGATGGCGAACGCCGTTTCCCTTACGTCCATTTCCTGATGTGGAAGGGGGACGAATGGAAACGCATTCCGGCGGCCGACATCGCGGCTTATCCCCAAGTGGCGAGCCTGCCCGCCTGGCAGGTGAGTACCAGTGGCTTCGCTCCGCTTGACCCGATCTGAGCAAAGATGAGAGTTCTCTTCCTGCTGCAAAAGGAGCAGCGCGTCATTCTGGACCGCCTGTACGACAGTGTGGCCGCCCACTGTGACTGCGAATTGCGCTGGCTCGACGACGACGAGCAGGCCGACCTGCGCCGGTATTTCGCCGAAAAGGTGGAGACGTCGCGCTACCAGCGCATCCTGTTCTTTCTCCGCTTCAAGAAGGAGATGCGACAGGCCGCGTTCATCCGGAGCGTGCCGAACCTGGTGATCCTGGAGCATGACGCCTGGCAGAACTACTTCCCCTGCAAGTACCGCGGCAAGTTCAGCCGTCATTACCGTCGGCTGCCGGCCGCCCGGGTGATCTGCTCCGGCTTCGGGGTGAGCCGGAAACTGCAGGCGGAAGGGGTGGATGCGGTATTCGTGCCCAAGGGCTACGACCAGGAGTTGTTAGGCAACCTCGGTGGCGAGCGCGACATCGAGCTGGGTTTCGTCGGCAGCACCAAGAGCGGGATCTACAAGGAGCGCAAAGCCATGCTCGAGGAGATCGGCCGCTGCGAGCCGCTGCAGGCGGTGAGGACAAATTCGGGCGACGATTACCTGGCCATGCTGAACCGCATCCGTTTTTTCGTCAGCGCGGACGTGGGCATGGGCGAATACATGATCAAGAATTTCGAGGCCATGGCCTGCGGTTGCGTGCTGTGCGCCTACGATCAGGGGAACGAGGAGAATGCCGCCCTGGGCTTCGCAGACATGGAGAACCTCGTCCTTTACCGCTCGGTGGCGGAACTCCGGGAGAAACTCGCCCGCTTGCGAAACGATCCGGCGCTGGCCTCGCGGATTGCTGCGGCTGGGCAGGCCCTGGTGGAGCGGGACTACAGCTTCGAACGTATCGGTGAGCGCGTTGCCCAGGCGCTGCAACCCGCATTGCGTCCGGCCCAGCCGCCAGGCTGGCTGGAGGCCCTGAGACTGAGGCTGGGGTGGTGACATGAATGTTCAGGACAAGGCCGGTCCGCTGGTAACGGTGATCATCGCCTCGTATAACCACGGACCCTACATCGAAGCCGCGATCGAGAGCGTGCTTAACCAGACCTACTCGCCGATCGAACTGCTGGTGGTGGACGATGGCTCCACCGACGACAGCGTCTCGCGCATCCGGGGCCTGCAGGCGAAGCACGGCTTCGATTTCCGTGAGCAGCGCAATCAAGGGCTCACTCGCACGCTGAACGACGCAATCGCGCGTGCCCAGGGCATATACGTCGCGCCTTTCGGTTCGGATGACATCATGCTGCCCACGCGCATCGCCGTGCAGGTCGCCTACATGGCCGACAAGCCGGAGGTAGGGCTGTGCGGAGGCAACATCGAGTTCATCCATGCCGATGGCAGCCCCTACCCGGATGCAGAGCAGAAGCAGCGCGATCTCGGCCCCCAGCACATTGATTTCGACGACGTTTTTCTCCAGCGCAAGCCCATCCCGCCGACTGCTACCCTCATGTTCCGCAAGGAGGCGCTGGAGAAGGTCGGCGGCTTCAACCCCGATATTCGACTCGAGGATGTCTATATCTGGCTCAAGCTGACCGCCGCCGGCTATTACATCGACCGTATTCCGGTGCTGATGGCGCAATATCGCAAGCACGCCACCAACACCTACAAGAACCTGCGTTTCATGAGTGACAGCTTGTTGCGCACCTACGGCGAGTATGCCGCCCACCCGGCCTACGACGCGGTACGCAGCCGCCTGCTGAACTCGCTGTTCCTCAAGGCCGCCGGCAGGGACAAGGCGCTTGCGCGCGAACTGCTGGGGCAATTGCCGCTGCGTGGCTGGACGCTCAAGACGGTGCGCGGCGTAGTGCGCTACCTGTTCTCGCGGGCCCCCTGAGCCGGTCCCCCCGGGCGTGCCTTTCCACGGCCAGGGGCCGCGGCGGCGCCTGACGCCTGGCCTTACCCTCGCCGAACTGGTTCCGCTCCTTCCGCCTGCTCGTTCCGCCGGGCTTCGATGCAGGCCGCAGCAAGCAAGGACAAGGGAATCCAGATGAGGAACCAGTGCTCCTTGGGGCGGGAAAGGTAGGAAATCCCCTCCGTCAGGCTGGCGGTAAAGCCCGACGCAAGGGCCACCGCACAGACCACCACCGCCGGGTGCCGCCGGTAGCGCCAGGCGCTCCAGGCTGCGGCGAAGTGCATGCCCAGCCACAGGGCGAGTCCGATGATGCCCTCCTGGCGCAGCACGGCCAGCAGCATGTTGTGGGTATCCGGAAAGCGCTCTGTGACTCCAGGCACTGTTAGCATGATATATGAGTCATAGCCGTAACCTAGCCAGGGGCGTTGCCGGATTTCGCTCAGGGCTTGCTCCCAGATCTGCGGGCGCAGCGAAAGGCCTCGTTGAGTTATCACCTCGGGTGCCACAAGGACGATAGCAAGGGTTCCGACCACCAGGATGGCACACGCGACGGCGCCTCGACGATTGGGCCAGAGGGCGCTTGCTGTTACCACGGCGGCGGAGCCCGCCGCTAAGCCGCCGCGGGAGCCCGTCGCCAGGATCGCCGCGATGAATACCAGTAGGGCGAAGACTCGCCAAGGCCGTCTTCCGACGCCCTCGATAATGAGGGTGCTTATCGTGATTGCGAGAAAGAAACCGAATACATGGGCGGTGAGGATTGGGTTGGATAGTGCTCGGTAGCCGTCGAGGCGACTCTCATCACTATTAAAGAACAAGAACAGCGCTAGCAGCCCGCCGATGCTGGCTACCGCCGTGGCCAGCCGGACGACGTTCGACAGGCGGAGCGGATTGCTCAAGGCGAGTTGTGTGGCCGCCAAGAACAGCAGCGCAATGTAGAGCGGGCGCTTCAGCATGGAGCCCACCGACTTGTCCGTGTCCGACCAGGCGATGCTGAGCATCACGTAAGCGGAGAAGGCGAGGAAGCCGAGGAAGATCGGCGAGCGCAGCAAGGCCGTCAGAGCGTCGCGTTGGTGGAAAAGAAGCAGGAAGGCCGGAAAGGCGACCAGGCTGTAGAACAGCGTGTGGTACTCCGGCCGCTCCGCCGCCCAGAGCATGCCGGTCAGCAGTACCAGCAGGCCGGTGGGCAGCACGTACTCCTGCAGCCATCCCGCCCAGCGGGCGCCGAAGGGGTGAGGCGGCGGAGCGATTCCCTTGCCGCGGGAGGGAAGCCTGGCATCCATGGATATTGTTTTGAGCGTGGGTGGATCGAGTGTTTGCCATTGCGCCGCTAGGAACAAGCCGGCATTTGCTTCAATTTGCTAGTGGGGCGCGTCCAGCAGGCCCTGCGCCTTCAGGTGCGCGGTGATCCTGGCGGCATTGCTGCCTAGCAGCATGCGCAGCAGAGGATTCCGCAGCCAGGCGGCCGGGGCGGCTTTCGCGTCCCGCTCCCGCAGATTGATCGCCGCCTTCTCCCACCACACCGGACCGCAGGCGCGGTCGAACTCGTTGGGATAGGGATAGCAGCCGTACAGCAGTTCCCGGGCGAACTGCCGCTGGGCGCGGGGCAGCAGACAGGTGATCAGCTTCATGCGCAGGCGGGTTGGCGACGGTGGCCGCGGGAGTTCGCTGCTGATCCGGAAGGTGTCCGCCAGCGCATCGGGGCTCAGCAGGCGGTCCCGGTGCTTCTGCAGCCAGGCGTCGATCTTGGCGCGGAAAAGCGCTTTCCGGCTCCAGTAATGGTGGATGTCGTCCGCACAGTCCTTCAAGGTCAGGCCCGCGGTCCTGCAGGCGACGGCAAGGACGAACTCTTCGAGCGTGTAAGCCCCCTGGGCGTGTGGAAAGAGCTCGTCCATCAAGGCCAGCGAGTGGTCCAGGAGACAGGCGTCCTCCCGGCACAGGCCTATTACGCCGGAGTTGAGCATGGGCATGCCGTCGTCTGCCTGGCCCCGTTGTTGAAGCCGGGAGGCCAGGGCGACGTACAGCGTCTCCTCCCGCCGCTCGCCGTAGGCAGGGCCGATGCGGTTACAGAGCAGCGCGCCCGGCTGGAGGTAGGAGAACAGGACGCTGGGAGAGGTGTGGAAGAAGGTATCGGTGTCGATCAGGATCGCCCGTTCGGCCGCGCGCAGGGCCTCCCGCAGCACGGCGTGCTTGGCGCGGAAGTGATAGCCATGCGGGCCGCGCCAGGCTTGCAGCTGCTCGGGCGACAGTGCCTGTACGGCGACAGGCAGTCCTTGGTAGGGCTCGGGGCGGTCGGTCCAGACCTGGATGTCGATGCGCTCGCCCGCGCCGCTGTCGCGGGCGAGCTGGGCACAGGCGCTGGCGATGCTGAACAGGGCTTCGCGGTGGTAAGTGTCCGCGCCATAGACGATGTAGAGCAGGGATTGGGTCATCGAGGTGATTCAGGCGGAGAGTTTGAAGCCCGAGGCGTGGTTGTAGCTGGTGAGAAACTTGCCATCGGCGCACAGCCAGGCGGTCTCTTCCGGGTAACGCAGCAGATGCTTGAGATTGCGCTTGCGCAGCAGATATCCCAGCGCGCGCTGGCGGGTCGTCATGTCGGCGACATCGATGAGGCCCAGCTCGCCACTGGGTGTGAGCACGATATTGCCCAGATGGAGCGAGCGGAAATAGACACCCAGCCGGTGCAGGCGGGCGACGAAGCTGCCGATCTGCTCCCGCAGCCGGCAGGCCTCCGCCTCAGGCGGCGGGGTCTGCTTCAGCAGGCGCCGCAGTGTCTCCCCAACCAAGGGGCGGTAGTGCACCGCGTCGCGCTCGATGTGGGGAATGCGGTAGAGGGCGATGATGTCGGGGCAGGGAATGCCCCGTGCATGCAAGGCCTGGACGTTGTCGGCAAAGCGGCGGACGTAGGGATAGAAGGCTGCCGAGCTCAGCAGGCGCTTGCGCCGGAACAGCTTGATGTAGCTCCCGTCCGGCAGGAGCAGCACCTTGTCGCCGTAGCGGTCGGCTTCGATGACGAGGGCGCCTTCGCGCAGCTTCAGGTAATCCTCGTATCCGAGGCTATGCAGTGCAGCCTGTGTTCTCATGGGGCGGGATTCTATCCCGGCGGCGCCGCGGTGGCGCCAACGGGGGCGTGGTAGCATCCGCCGTTTCGCAGTTCGGGCTTTCTTCCATGCCTTCCGCAGATGCGTTCGTCGCGTCCACCCTCAGGATCTATCTCCGTCTGCTGGGTTACGTGCGTCCGTACGCCGGCCAGTTTGCAATCAGCATTGCCGGCTTCATCGTCTTCGCCTCGTCCCAGCCCATGCTGGCGGGCATCCTCAAGTACTTCGTCGACGGGCTGAACAATCCGGAGGCGGTGCTTCCCGGCCTGCCCATGCTCGAAGGGCTGCCGCTGATGCAGGCGGTGCCCCTGCTGATCGTGCTCATCGCCGCCTGGCAGGGCGTGGGCTCCTACCTCGGCAACTACTTCCTCGCCAAGGTCTCGCTCGGCCTGGTGCATGACCTGCGGCTGGCCTTGTTCGACAACCTGCTGCTGCTGCCCAACCGCTACTTCGACAACCACAACTCCGGCCACCTGATCTCCCGCATCACCTTCAACGTCACCATGGTCACCGGCGCGGCTACGGATGCGATCAAGGTGGTGATACGCGAAGGCCTCACCGTGGTCTTCCTGTTCGGCTACCTGCTGTGGATGAACTGGAGGCTGACGCTGGTGATGGTCGCCATCCTGCCGCTGATCGCGGTGATGGTGAACAGCGCCAGCCGCAAGTTCCGCAAGCAGAGCAAGAAGATCCAGGTGGCGATGGGCGACGTGACCCACATCGCCTCCGAGACCATCCAGGGCTACCGGGTGGTGCGCAGCTTCGGTGGCGAGCAGTACGAGTCGGAGCGCTTCAAGGCCGCGAGCGAGGACAACACCCGCAAGCAGCTGAAGATGGTGAAGACCGGCGCCACCTACACGCCCATGCTGCAGCTGGTGACCTACACCGCGATGGCGGTGCTGCTGTTCCTCGTGCTGTGGCTGCGCGGCGACTCCACCGTGGGCGACCTGGTGGCCTACATCACCGCGGCCGGCCTGCTGCCCAAGCCCATACGCCAGCTCTCCGAGGTCAGCTCCACCGTGCAGAAGGGCGTGGCCGGCGCGGAGAGCATTTTCGAGCAGCTGGACGAAGCGCCAGAGGAGGACAAGGGCACGGTGACACGCGAGCGCGTTGCCGGCCGGCTGACGGTGCGCAAGCTGAGCTTCCGCTACCCCGGCACCGAGCGGGTGGTGCTGGACGAGGTGAGCTTCGAGGTGGAGCCGGGGCAGATGGTGGCGCTGGTGGGGCGCTCGGGCAGCGGCAAGTCCACGCTGGCCAGCCTGGTGCCGCGCTTCTATCAGCACGACCAGGGCGACATCCTGATCGATGGCGTGCCGGTGCAGGACTACACCCTGCGCAACCTGCGCCGCCACATCGCGCTGGTGAGCCAGCAGGTGAATCTGTTCAACGACACGGTGGCCAACAACATCGCCTACGGCGACCTGGCCGGCACGCCGCGCGAGGCCATCGTGGCGGCGGCGGAGGCGGCGTATGCCAAGGAGTTCATCGACCGTTTGCCGGAGGGCTTCGACACCTTGATCGGCGAGAACGGCGTGATGCTTTCCGGCGGCCAGCGCCAGCGCCTGGCGATCGCCCGCGCGCTGCTGAAGGACGCGCCCATCCTGATCCTGGACGAAGCCACCTCGGCGCTGGACACCGAGTCCGAGCGCCACATCCAGGCGGCGCTGGACCGCGCCATGAGCGGCCGGACCACGCTGGTGATCGCCCACCGCCTGTCCACCATCGAGAAGGCGGATCTCATCCTGGTGATGGACCAGGGCCGCATCGTCGAGCGCGGCTCCCACGCCGAGCTGCTGGCCGCTGGCGGCGCCTACGCCCGACTGCACGCGATGCAGTTCCACGAAGAGGGCGCGGCGGCGGGCTGAGCTGCGGCCTGCGCCAACGTCGCTCACAGGCCAGGAGGTTGTCAGCGGCGAGCCGAGGCTGGCGCTTCCGGGCGCGGCAGAAACGGCGGGCATCCTGTCCGCCAGGTTTCACCCTCGAACCTGGATTTCCCGATTTGAACTCGCCCGCCGCCGGCAGCGGGCCGGCTCAGGCCGCCGGTGGCAGATTCGTGTCCAGCCAGCGGTACAACTCGCTGTCCGCCGGCCAGTTGCGCAGCAGGCGCTGGCGGTCGCGGCGCCAGGCGCGGGCATAGGTCGCTGGCTTGCGGTGCTGGCGCATGGCGTCCAGATCGATGAGCTGGATGTCGCGGCCGTCCCACAGCAGGTTGGTGGCCTTGAGGTCGCCGTGGCTGATGCGCTCCCGGTGCAGGGTGGCGAACAGGGTGCGCAGCGCGGTGGCCTCGGCGGCCGGCGGGGCGGAGGTGGGCCGCAGGTGGCTCAGCAGGTCCACCCCGGCGCAGAACTCGTTGACCAGCCAGGCGCGGCCGCGCAAGGGGCCATGCCGTTCCTCGACCAGCGCCAGCGGCGCCGGCGTCGGAATGCCGAACAGGCGCAGGCGGTGGCCTTCGCGCCAGGAGTGCCAGCCGCGGCTGGGCCGCCACAGCCGGGAGAGGGCGTGACGCAGGCTCTTCAGGTTGTAGCGCTTCACCACCACCGGCCGGCCGTCGATGTTCACCTGGGCCACGGTGCAGGTGTTGCCGCGCTTGAGCAGGCGGCCGCCTTCCATGCGCCGGTCCGGATCGGCGAGCAGGGGTTCCAGTTGCTCGGCGGCGGCGCGCCACACCGCGGTGAAGCGGCGGAAGCGCTTCTCCACCTTGAACAGCGAGCAATCGCGGCCCGCCTTGGAGAGGTAGTCGCGCAGGCGCCAGGCGCGCTCGGCGACCAGCGCGCTGGCAAGCGCCTGCTCGCCGGGCGCGGCGGCGTTGCTGGCGCGGTAGGCGGCCAGCAGCGGCGCCAGGTCTTCATCCCAGGTGCGCGGCAGCTGGGCGATCAGCATGGCGAGGTCGCGCGCGGCGGTGCTCTCCTCCAATGGGCTGGCGTGGCGGCGCACTGCATCGCCGTCTATCAGGTGGAGCTGGCCTTCATGGCGCAGGAAGTTGCCGAAGTGCAGGTCGTCGTGGCTGAGGCCGGCGGCGTGCACCCGGCCGAGCAGGGCGAAGGCGGGCGTCAGCAGGGCCAGCGCTTTCGCTGCGCCGGGCGTGCCGTCGGCCAGGGCGCGCCAGGCGTCCAGCAGGGTGTCGGCGCCGTCGAGGAATTCGATGAACAGGGCGTGGCCGCCGCCCGGCAGGGCAAGCGCGCCCAGGGCCGGCGGCGTGGGAATGCCGGCGGCGGCGAGGGCGGCGATGCCCTCGTGCTCTCGCTGCGAATGGCGGGCGCTGCCGGCATCCACGAAAACCTTGGCCAGCACCCGGCGGCCGTCCAGTTCACCGCCGGCGATGCGGGCTTCTCCGACGATCCGCTTGCCCGGCAGCACCCGCAGCAGACGCTGCATCCACAGTTCGCTCGCCTGCGGGCCGGAGGCCGGGGCCAGGGCAAGACGGAAGGGGGCTGGCGGCTGGCGGCCGGCGGCGCGCAGGGTGGCGGCATCCACCAGGGGGGGGAGT
>NZ_WUEI01000120.1 GCF_012911025.1 Azoarcus sp. TTM-91
AGGCCCGTCTGCTACCGCCACCGGCAGCGAAGGCCGCGCCAGCACCGACCGTTACCCCACCGCCGCCTGCCAAGGCCGCCGCGCCGGCCGCCCGCTCGCAACCCCGGCGGGCGACGCCGCCCAGCACTGCCCGGCCGCAGCCGCGGCTGACCCAGCCCAGCCCCCGGGCCATCACCGCCCCCGAAGAAGAACCGATCTGGACCGAGGCCGAGAAGGCCGAGATGAACAACTTCCTCGACGAGCTCGCCCGTCAGCCCCAGCCCACGCTCGCCCAGCGCGCCCGCGCGATGGCGCGCGAGCAGGGCCGGCAGATGGCGCGGGAAGACGCCAGCGAGGAAGCGCTGCTGGAAGCCCGCCCCAACGCGCCGCCCATCCACCCTTTCAGCCTGGAAAGCTATCTCAATGGCCTGCTGCGCCGCCTCAACCAGAGCGCCGGCTTCGTCCAGCGCGAAAAAGGCGACCCCGGCATCCGGCCCGCCGCGATCCGCTTCCGGCTGAACCCGGACGGCTCGCTGCAGAGCTTCGTCGTCCTCAACGCCGGCGACCAGGCGGCGGAGATCGCCTTCATCCGGTCGGTGGTGGAACGCTCCGTGCCCTTCTCGCCCTTCCCGCCGGACATAGACCGCGCCGCCCGCTCCATGGCCATCACCATCTGCATCCGCCCCGGCACCAGCGAAGGCGGCGGCATGGGCTTTACCCGGATGAACGGGAATCGCTGCTGAGCGGACGCTTCCGTACCCGGCGCGGAGGCTCAGCATCGGGCTGCGCGGCTCGCCGTGGAAGGTGTTCCCCTGCGTCCCTTCGAGCCCGGGCCGGTAAGTCCTGCCGCCGCCGCTCAGCCGCCCTCGCCCGCTCCGCGCAGCTTGGCCATGGCCATCGACGCCGCCGCGGTGCGGGTCTCCACGCCCAGCTTCTCGAACACATGCTCCAGGTGCTTGTGCACCGTGCGCGGGCTGGAGCCGAGGATGTCGCCGATGTCGCGGTTGGTCTTGCCGCGGGTGACCCAGTACAGCACCTCCGCCTCCTTGGCCGTGAGGCGGAAGGCGGTGATCAGGGCTTCGGCGGCGCTGGCGTCGTTCTCCTCGCGCAGCACCACCAGCCATTCCTCCTCGCCGGTCTGGTCGTGGAAGGAGGCGAGCAGGCGGCGCGGGCCTTCGCTGGCGACCAGGGCGGGCACTTCGCGGCGCTCGCGGCGGGCGGCGACGGCAGCGCGCACCCAGTCCAGCAGGCGCGGCGGGGTGCGTTCCTCGGGCTCGCCGGGCGCGGGCGGAAACCAGGCGGCGATGAGCTTGCGCGACAGCGGCGTCTGCCACACCAGCTTGCCGTCGGCGGCGCGCACGGCGACGGTGGCCTGGCCGAAGGCGTCCAGCGCGCTGCGCGCCTGCTTCACTTCGCGGGCGTTGTGCACATGGGCGGCGATGCGCGCCAGCACTTCGGCCGGGCGTATCGGCTTGGTGACGTAGTCGGCGCCGCCGGCGGCGAAGGCGGCCACCACGTGTTCGGTCTCGGTAAGGCCGGTCATGAAGATCAGCGGGATGGCGCGGGTGGCGAACTCGCCCTTGAGCCGGCGGGCGACCTCGAAGCCGTCCATGCCGGGCATCATCGCGTCGAGCAGGATGACGTCGGGCAGGCTCTGGCGGGCGCGTGCGAGCGCGCTCTCGCCGTTGGTGGCGACGAGCACGGTGTAGCCGGCTTCGTCCAGGGCGTCGTGCAGCAGGGAGAGGTTCTCCGGCACGTCGTCCACGATCAGCACGATGCCGGCGGCGGCGGGCAGGCCGGCGGGGTCGGTGGGCGTCATCATGATGGCGGGGTTTCGGTCTGGCGGAGTATCTCGCGCATGGCGTCGAACTGGAACTGGCGGGCGAGCTCGCGCTGCACGCGGACGAACTCGGCGTGGGTGGGGTCGGCGCGCTCTATGTCGGCCAGCCGGGCGAGGATGCCGCGCAGGTAGCCCAGCTCGATCAGCTCATCCAGCCCCTGCAGCGCCTCGGCCGGCGGCAGCACCAGCGTGGGCGCGCCGGCGGCGGGCGCGGGTTCGGCCGGCGCCTGCGGCGCATCCGCCCATACCCATTCCAGGCCCAGCTTGCGGCCTATCCAGTCCAGCAGTTCCTCGACCTTGATCGGCTTGAGGATGAAGTCTTCCGGCGCGATGCCGGCGTCGTTGTCCAGGCCCTTGTCGAAGGCGTTGGCGGAGATCACCGCAAGCGGCATGCTGTCCAGCCCGGCGGCGCGCAGGCGGCGTATGGTTTCCCAGCCGTCTATGCCGGGCATGGCAAGGTCCATGAACACCAGGTGGGGGCGGAAGGCGGGCAGCAGCTCCAGGCAGTCTTCGCCGGAGCCGGCCTGGCCGACCTCGAAGCCCAGCGGCTCCAGCAGGCTGGCGAGCAGCTCGCGGTCCACCCGCTCGTTGTCCACCGTGAGGATGCGCCGGCGCACGCCTTTGTAGCCGATGCGCTGGATGCGCGGCAGCGCTTCGGCAGCCTGGATGTCGTGCAGCTGCGGCAGGAACAGGCGCACGCGGAAGGTGCTGCCGGCGCCGGGGCGGCTTTCCACCGTCAGCTCGCCGCCCATGAGGTCGGTGAGCATCTTGCTGATGGTGAGGCCCAGCCCGGTGCCGGTGGTGGTGTTGGCGCGGGCGCTGCTGCCGCGGGCGAAGGGCTCGAACACATGAGCGAGCTCGTCGGCGGCGATGCCGGGGCCGCTGTCCTCCACCTCGAACAGGGCCATCTCGCGGCGATAGGTGAGGTGCAGGCGCACGCTGCCGCGCGGGGTGAACTTGATGGCGTTGCCGATGATGTTGATCAGGATCTGGCGCAGCCGCTTCTCGTCCGCCCGCACCACCTCCGGCAGCGTGCCGGTGCAGTCGAAGCGGAAGGCCAGGCCCTTGTTGCGCGCCTGCAGCTCGAACATGCCGACGAGCTGGCGGATGAAGCCGGGGAAGGCGAGCGCGCGCATGTCCAGGGCGAACTTGCCGCTCTCGATGCGGGCGATGTCCAGCGTGCCCTCGATCAGCGACAGCAGGTGCTCGCCGCTCTTCTTGATCACGCTCACCGCCTGGCGCCGGTGCGGCGGAATGGCCTCGTCGCCGTCCAGGATCTGGGCGTAGCCGAGGATGCTGTTGAGCGGCGTGCGCAGCTCGTGGCTGATGGAGGTGACGTAGCGGCTCTTGGCCTGGTTGGCCTGCTCGGCGACGCGGCGGGCGTTCTGCAGTTGCTCGTCGGTGCGACGGTGGGACTCGATCTCCTGCATCAGCAGCCGCGTCTGGCGGTTGGATTCCTCCTGCGCCACCCGCCGGCTCTTGTGCGTCAGCACCATCCACCAGGCGCCGATGCCGCTCACCAGGAAGAGCGCGGCGAAGGTCTTCAGCAGCACGCCCTTCAGCACGCCATCGGCCACCGCCGGGCCCAGCGCCAGCACCTCGTGGTAGTACAGCGTTCCGAGGAAGAGCACCAGGAAGCCGCTGACGCCCAGCATCAGCAGCAGGTAATGGCCTAGGCCGGAATCCGCGTAAGGCATTGCCCGCCGCGGCAGCACCCGCTGCAGGAAGCCGCTCCACTGCGCCGACAGCCGCGCGTGCGGCTTGCACAGGTCGCCGCAGCGGGCGTCCAGCGAGCAGCACAGGGAGCAGATGGTGCCCTGGTAGGCCGGGCAGTGGCTGGTGTCCTCCGGCTCGAAGGCCTGGCCGCAGACGCAGCACTTGCGCGTCGGCACCCAGGCGCGGCCGGCGGTGGCGATGCGCTCCGGCTCGCGGGCGAGGTAGTAGCGGCCCTTGGTGGCCCAGGCGATCAGCGGCGACACGACCAGCGCCACCGCCAGCGCGACGAAGGGCGCGAAGGGCTGCCACTCGGCGCCGAACACGCCGACGAAGGTGCTCACCGACAGCACCGAGGCGATCAGCATCGCCCCCACGCCCACCGGGTTGATGTCGTAGAGGTGGCTGCGCTTGAACTCGATGCCCGGCGGCGACCAGCCCATGGGCTTGTTGATCACCAGGTCCGCCACCACCGCCACCATCCAGGAGATGGCGATGTTGGAGTACAGCCCCAGCACCTGCCCCAGCGCCTGGAACACGTCCATCTCCATCAGCAGCAGGCCGATGAGGATGTTGAACACCACCCACACCACCCTCCCCGGATGGCTGTGGGTGAGGCGGGAGAAGAAGTTGGACCAGGCCAGCGAGCCGGCGTAGGCGTTGGTGACGTTGATCTTGAGCTGGGAGACGATGACGAACAGCGCCGTCACCGCCACCGCCCAGAAGGCGCTGTCGAACACCTGGGAGAAGCCCAGCAGGTACATCTGGTTGGGGTCCACCGCCTTGGCCGGGCTGAGGCCGTCGCGCAGCAGCATCCACGCCAGCAGCGCGCCGCCCAGCATCTTCACCACGCCGATCAGCACCCAGCCCGGCCCGCCCAGCACCACGCCGGCCAGCCAGCGCCAGCGGTTCTGCTCGGTGCGCGCCGGCATGAAGCGCAGGTAGTCGGCCTGCTCGCCCATCTGGGTGATGAGGGCGATGCCCACCGTCATCGCGCCGGCGAAGAGATGCACGTCGAACACGCCGCCCTGCCCTTTCTCGCCGGCGAACTGCCACAGCCCGGCCAGCGCCTGCGGGTCTTCCCGCAGCAGGAAGACGAAGGGCAGCGCGAGCAGGAACAGCCACAGCGGCTGGGTCAGCGTCTGCAGCTTGCTGATGGCGGTGATGCCGTGGGTGACCAGCGGGATCACCACCAGCGCGCAGATGAGGTAACCCCAGACCGGCGGTATGCCCAGCGCCAGCTCCAGCGCGTAGGCCATGATGGCCGCTTCCAGCGCGAACAGGATGAAGGTGAAGGAGGCGTAGACCAGCGAGGTGATGGTGGAGCCGATGTAGCCGAAGCCGGAGCCGCGCGTCAGCAGGTCCATGTCCACGCCGTGGCGGGCGGCGTACAGGCTGATGGGCAGGCCGGTGAAGAAGATGATGAGGCCGATGGCCAGCACCGCCCAGAAGGTGTTCACGAAGCCGTAGGCCACCAGCATGGTGGCGCCCACCGCTTCCAGCACCAGGAAGGAGGCGGCGCCGAAGGCGGTGTTGCCGACGCGGAACTCGGACCACTTGCGGAAGCTGCGCGGGGTGAAGCGCAGCGCGTAGTCCTCCAGCGTTTCGTTGGCGACCCAGGTGTTGTAGTCGCGCCTGACCTTGACCACCCGCTGGACGGCGTCGCCCTCGGGCAAGGAGGCTGGGGCGGAGGAAGGAGGCGGAGTCATGGGCGAAAGGGTTGGGGAGAGACCGGCGGTCGCGGCGGGGGAAAGAGGAAAAGGCAGAAGCCGGGGTGGCGCCGGCTTCCCGCCTGGCAGGGGCTGCCGCCCTTGCCCCCGGATCAAGCGCCGGCTCCGCCCTCCGCCACATGGCTTCCGGCCGGCCGCCGCCCTCGCCGCATTCTATTCAAGCGCCCGCCGGATGCACCACTCCCGCGCGGCCGGGCTCCCGGCCGTCCACATGAAAACGCCGGGCGGCCTCGCGGCCCGCCCGGCGTCCGGTGCCGCCGCCAGCCCTGCGGCCGGCAGCGTTCAGCACCCTTACTTGCGCGGCGCGGCGCCGGCTTCGCGCAGGGTTTCCGCCAGCAGCGCGTCCTTGTCAATCTTCAGCGGGTTGGGCGCATCGGCCGGGCAGATGCTCTCAGGGTCGATGCCGCTGCGGTCCTGGCCGGCCTCGGCCGGGGTCGGCAGGTCGTCGCGGGTCACGTCCAGCGCCGGCATCAGGCGGCCGATGCCGGACAGGGTGCGGGCCTGGGCGATGACCTGGTCGTACACCGCGCCAACATAGGCGCGACGGGCCTGGAAGTACTCGTTCTCGGTATCCAGCAGGTCGAGCAGGGTACGCTGGCCGATGTCGAACTGGCGGCGATAGGCCTCGCGCGCCTTCTCGATGGAGAGCTGGTGCTGGTCCAGGTAGCCGAGCTGCTCCTGCAGGCGCTGGGTGTCGTTGTAGGCGATGGACAAGGTCTGGCGCAGGTCGCGGCAGGCTTTCTCGCGCAGATCCTTGGACTGGTTCAGCGACTCGGCCGCCTGGCGGATGCGGGCCTGGTCGGAGCCGCCGCGGAACAGGTTGTAGGTGAGAACCAGCTCGACGACGCTGTCGCGAGAGTGGCCGTCCATGCCATCGAGATTGTTGTCCAGCGCCTGGATGGCGCGGAAATCGACGCGCGGATGGTTGGCCGCGCGCTGCGCCGCCACCGCGGACTGGCCGGCGCGCACGCCTTCCACCGCGGCGTTCAGCGCCGGGTTGGTGTTGAAGGCGGTGCGCAAGGCTTCGTTGGCGTTCGGCGGCAGGGCGCCGAAGACGTTGCGGTCGCCGAACAGCGGCAGGTTCTCGGCCGGCTGCTCGCCGACGATGCGCAGGTAGCGGGCGCTGACGTCGTGCAGGTTCGAGGCTTCGGTCAGCAGGTTGGATTCGGCCAGCGCCAGACGGCCGGTGGCCTGCTCCAGGTCCACCCGGCGGCCGACGCCCGCGCCTGCGCGCTCGGCGATCTGGTCGTGGATCTGCTTGTGCTGGACGTAGTTTTCCTTGGCCAGGCGCACCAGCTCGCGGTAGCGCAGCACGTCGCCATAGGCGCGCACCGCTTCCAGCGCGGCGCTCTCGGAGGCGTCCAGCAGGTCGTAGTAGCGGGCGAGCTTGCTGTAGCCGAGGCGGGCGACCTCGTTCTTGGTATAGAAACCGTCATACACCATCTGCGTAAGCGTCAGCGTGGCGTTGCGGTGGGTGTAGTTCTGCGTGCTGACGTCCGGCCGCACCTGGCTCTCGCGGCCAACGCTGGCGGTGAGGTCCAGCCGCGGCAGGTAGCCGCCGCGGGCGACATCGCGCTCGGCATCGGCGGCCTGGAAAGCGTGCCAGCGGGCCTGCACCTCCGGATTCGTCACCACCGCCTTGCGCGCGGCCTCGCGCAGCGCTTCCGGGGCGGCAGCCGCGGCGGCGCTCGAAAAGCCGAGCACGGCAAGGGAAACCAGCAAGCAGACCTTCTTCATGTTCTCTCCAGTCGAATTGGGGCGACAGGCACCGGGGATGTTTTCTTAGATGCCCGTGCTGCGGGCTTCCCTGACGGTGCGGCGGTGAGCGCCGATGATAATGAAATGTCGACGGCCCCGGATGCGAACTAGAGCACAAAAGCGTCTCAAAATCGTCACACGCCGCTCTCCATGCGACGCACAGCGACCAGCGAGCCGCGATCACGGATAATGAGCGCGGCCTCCTCCACCCGCTGCCCATGCTCCCTGCCCCGCACCTGCGCCTCCCGCTGTCCGAGCCCCGGCCCTTGCCCGCCGCGCTCGGCCGCCTGCTGCGCGGGCTGGCGCTATGCCTGGTGGTTGTCGCCGGTTTCGTGCCGGCGGAGCCCAAGCTGGATCGCATGCAGCAGCTCGCTCGCGAGCGCTATGGCAACGCCGCCGAGGAGACGGTGGCCGACTGGCGGCGGATGATGGCGCAGGCGCAGGAGGCGGACGAAGTCGAGCGGCTGTCGCGGGTCAATACCTTCTTCAACCGCCGCATCGCCTTCGAGGACGACATCGTCGTCTGGAAGCAGCCGGACTACTGGGCGACGCCGCTGGAAACCATGGGCCGCGCCGCCGGCGACTGCGAGGATTTCGCCATCGCCAAGTACATGAGCCTGCGCCTGCTCGGCATTCCGGCGGAGAAGCTGCGGCTGATCTATGTGCGCGCCCGCATCGGCGGGCCGCAGAGCACCATCAGCCAGGCTCACATGGTGGTGGGCTACTTCGCCACGCCCGGCGGCGAGCCGCTGGTGCTGGACAACCTGATCGGCGACGTCCGCCCGGCCGCCCGCCGGACCGACCTGGTGCCGGTCTTCAGCTTCAACAGCGAAGGCCTGTGGGTAGGCGGCGCCGCCACCTCCTCGGCCGACCCCACCGCCCGGTTGTCACGCTGGCGCGACGTACTCGAGCGCATGCGCAACGAGGGCCTGCAATGATGCACTGCCCCGGCATCCCTTTTTGTCTTCGGCACGGAAACCTGACTACATGTCACTGATCAAGCAACTCTGGATCGCCATCATCCTGGTCGCGGTGTTCTCGCTGGGCGGCAGCCTGGTGGTGAGCACGCTGGCGGCCAAGCGCTACCTGGAGCAGCAGCTCACGGTGAAGAATCTGGACAACGCCACTTCGCTGGCCTTGTCGCTGTCGCAGATGGACAAGGACCCGGTGGCGGTGGAAATGCAGATCGCCGCCCAGTTCGACGCCGGCCACTACCGCCGCATCCTGCTCACCGCGCCGGACGGCAGCGAGATCGCCGCACGCGAGTACAGCGGCATGGATGCGGACGTCCCCGGCTGGTTCATGCGCCTGATCCCCATCGTCACCCACCCTGGCGTCGCCCAGGTGCAGGACGGCTGGCGCCAGTTCGGCACGCTGACGCTGGAAAGCCACAGCCACTACGCCTACGAAACCCTGTGGCGCGGCACCCTGCAGATGCTGCTGTGGTTCGCCGTCGGCGGCCTGCTCACCGGCCTGATCGGCACCATGGTGATCAAGCTCATCACCCGCCCGCTGGACCGGGTGGTGGCACAGGCCGAAGCCATAGGCGGACGCCGCTTCATCACCACGCCGGAGCCGGCCACCCGCGAGTTCCGCAGCGTGGTGCGGGCCATGAACGCGCTGTCCGAGCGGGTGCGCTCCATGATGGCGGAGGAGTCCGCGCGGCTGGAGCAACTGCGCCGCCAGACCCAGCTGGACCCGCTCACCGGGGTGTTCAACCGCGAGCAGTTCCTCAAGCGGCTGGACGCGGCCCTCGAGCGGGAAGACGCCAGCGCCGGCGGCGTGCTGCTCATCCTGCGCGTCGGCAACCTGGTGGACCTCAACCGCCGCCTGGGCCGCGGCGGCGCCGATGCCCTGCTCGCCGAACTCGCCCAGCGCCTGCGCCGCTACACCGGCGACCATGCGGACTGGACGGTGGGCCGCCTCAACGGCACCGATTTCGCCTTGCTCGCCCCGGCCTGCGACCATCCCCAGGCGCTGGCCACCGGGCTGGCGCTGGAACTGCACAACTGGCTCGATTCCGATGGCGTGCACACCCTGCAGGCCCTGCCGGTGGGCGCCTGCGGCTACCTCGCCGGCGAGGCGCGCGGCACCGTCCTCGCCCGTGCCGACGGCGCCCTGGCCGCCGCCGAACAAGCCGGCCCGCGCGCCTGCGAGATCGCCACTGCCGCCGCCCCGGCCCGGCTGGCCCAGAGCGAATGGCGTGCGGCGCTGGTGCAGGCCCTGGCGGCAGACGGCGTGCGCCTGGGGCACTACCCGGTGGTGGCCGGCAGCGGCGCCCTGCTGCACATGGAAGCGCCGGTGCGCCTGCGCCTGGATGGCGAATGGCGCAACGCCGGCTACTTCATGCCGTGGGCAGCGCGCCAGCAGATGACCGGCGCCATCGACCTCGCCGTGCTGCGCAGCGCCCTGGCCGCCCTGGCCGCCGGCGGCGAGGAACTGGGCATCAACCTCTCCCCAGACACCCTGGGCGATGCCGCCCGCCGCAGCGAGCTCTACAGCCTGCTGCAGCAGTCGCCGGCGCAGGCCCGCCGGCTGTGGCTGGAACTGCCAGCCCACGGCGCCCTGCGCCACGCCGCCGAGTTCCGGGCCCTGTGCGTGGCCCTGCGGCCGCTGGGCTGCCGGCTGGGCATAGACCATGTGGGCGCGGACTTCGAGCGCATCGCCGAGTTGCACGACATGGGGCTGGATTACGTGAAGGTGGATGCCAGCATCGTGCGCGGCATCGAGGCGGACCCGGGCAACCAGGCCATCCTGCGCGGCCTGTGCACCCTGGCCCACTCCATCGGCCTGTCAGTGCTGGCCTCGGGTGTCGCCAGCGAGGCCGAACGCGCCACGCTGCCGGCGCTGGGCATAGACGGCATGACCGGCCCGGCCATCGTCTGGCCGATGTCCTGAGCGGGCGCCCTGCCCGGCGGCTCAGGCCGAGCCAGGCTGGCCGGTGGTCGGGCAGATGCTGCAGGACAGGCAGGCGCGCTGATGACCGATACAGGAACGGCCGAGCGCCAGTGCGGCCTGGCGGGCGCAAGCTGAAACCGCAGGCTCGAATCCCGCCCCCGCAAGCGCTCATGCGGCAGAGCGCCGGAAGAACGCCGGAAAAGGCCGTGCCTGCAGCGGAGTAGCAAGTGGCAGCAGCGCGTCTCCCCGCGGCCTCAGCCGCAGGCGGCGGGCGTTGCGGGAAAGTGTATCGGGCAAGGGCACAGCCGGCCCCCGCGGCAAGCCAGCTCAGATCAGGCCGTCATCGCTGTCCAGCAGGTCCAGGCCGCCGAGCTTGGCCCGCAGCGTGCGGCGCTGGAGCAGCTTGTCCTGCGCTTCCTGGGGCAGGTCGGTGAAGCGGATGAGGTCGCGGGCGATCAGCAGGTCGATCACGTCCTCCAGCACCCGCACCAGTCGCAAGTCGGTGGAGGCGAGCGCCTCCCGGCCATTGCCACCGATGAAGCCGGCGATCTCCGGCGAATCGGCGGGAAGAGACTCGTCGAAACCCGCCTCCGCCTGCCGGCTGATGGCGAGGATGCGCCCCTCGCCGTCGCGTTTCACATAGACGCCCAGTTTCTCGCTCCCACTCCCGCCGCCGGCCAGCCTCCATGCCGGCCACCAAAAAGGAACAGGGCCGGCGTACCGGCCCCGGATGCTCAGTCGGTGATCAGTTTGCCGTGGTCGACCAGGTTCTGGAGGATCTGCGCCTGACTGCTGACGCCGCCAACCAGATCCACACCTTGCAGCACGATGGTCTGATCTTCCTTGCCGGCATCGTACCCCGAGGTGAAGCCGCCCTGGGTGCTGACGTGGATCACGGTATCGCTACCCTGGTGCTCGACGAAGAGGAAGGAGCCGAGGTTGCCGCCGCTGGCACTCTCGCCCTGCAGCAGATCGTGCAGGTCCAGCTTGTCGGAGCTGGTGTCGAAGTCCAGCACGCGATCCACTTCCGGCTTACCTTCCGCGCCCTGGTCGCCGAAGGACCAGATGAAGGTGTCCGCGCCCAGGCCGCCGGCCAGGATGTCGCTGCCCGCGCCGCCGGCGATGACGTCGTCGCCGCTGCCGCCGGTGATGTGATCGTCACCCGTGCTGCCGGTGAGATGAACCGCCGGGGCGACCGCGTCCGCAGCGCCGACCACGACGGTAACCGCCGTGGTGGTGGTGGCGGTGTCGCCATTGGCATGCTCGGAGGAGGACACCGACACCTGCAGCGTGAAGTCGGTGGTGCTGCCCGCCGGGGTGGTGATCACCAGGCTGTCCAGGTTCCAGCCATCCAGCAGCAGGCTGTGGCTGCTGTCGGTGGAGGTGTAGGTGTGGGTGCCGTCGCTCAGCACCGCGCCGCTGGGAATGCCGCTGATGCTGACGCCGGACAGGGTCTCGGAGCCATCCGTATCCACCAGCGCGGCATCGATGTCCAGCGCGTAGGTGTAGGCCTTGACCGCGGCGGTGGTGCCTTGATACGTGAGGCCGGTGACGTAGTAATCGCTGCCGTCGCCGGTGGCGATCGACTGCGCGGTCGTCATGTTCAGGTAGGAGCTGGCCGCCTTGAACACCACGGTATCGAAGCCCAGGCCGTCGTTGGCCGTCATGGTCACCGTGCGGTTGCCGCTGGAGGTACCGTTGAAGGTGGCGGTGCCGACCAGGACGCCGTCGCGATACAGCTCGTAGACGCCGACTTCGGTGGCGTTCTTGCCGTTGTCCTTGATCCACAGGTTGGAGATGTTGGCCGTGGCCGTCGTCACCGTGTTCTGGAAGGTGAAGATCAGCTCTTCCGATTCGTCGGTGGTGTAGCTGTAGCCGATCTGGTTGCCGGTGGCAGCCTCCTGGCTGGACGCGCCAGGATGGTTGCCCGCCACGCCGATCTTGCCGGTAGTGCTGCTGTTCTCCAGGTAGAGATTGCTGGAAGAAGCGCTCGACAGCGAGTAAGTGCCATCCGGGTTATGCACGAAGTTCTTAGCGCTGACGCTGACACCACTGGTCGTCAGCAGGTTGGACGCATTGAGCGTGCCGCTGAAGGAGCCGGCCGGCGTAAGCGTGATCTCTTGCGCGGCGCCCACCGTGACCGACAGCGTGGGTGCATCCGCCACCGGCGTGATGTCCACCACCATGGTCGCCGGATCGCCGACCTGGGCTCCATCGGTGGGCGAGTATTCGAAGCGGGCGTAATCGCCTTGTTGGTCGCCCACGCCGGTACCGCCGTAGGCGTCGCTGCCGGACTCGTTGGCCGCGGGGGTGAAGCGCAGATGGCCGGCGGCGATGTCCGCCTGGCTCACTTCCTGTCCCTGGGAAACAGCCACCCAGTCACCAGCGGCGTTCAGGTACTCCAGCTTGCCATTGACCGGCAAGGTGTTGATGACGATGCCCAGCGAGCTGGCCGGCGCGGCGCCGTCGCTGACCTTGAAGTCGGACCACTGGAAGACATGGCTGCTGTCTTCAACGCCGCTTACCGCACCGCCGTCGGCGGCCGGCGGCAGATCGAAGCTGTCGCTGTCGATTGCGGTGGCGGTGTTGTTGACGTTGTCCTTGGCGATCGCGGTGGCGGTGTAGGTAACCGCCTCGTTGAAGGTCAGGCCGATGATGTTCGCCGTCCAGCTGCCATCCGGGTTCAGCGTGGCGGTGGCGGTCTGGGTCGAGCCGTCGGTGCCGGTGATGGTGACTTCGACGCTGGTAGCGTTGGTCGAGGTGCCAGTCAGCGTCGGGCTGCTGCCGTCGGCGCCCAG
>NZ_WUEI01000121.1 GCF_012911025.1 Azoarcus sp. TTM-91
GTTGATTCCAAGCTCGGCGGCGACCGCCGTTTGGCTATGCCCGCGCCCCAGCATTCGAATCACCGTCCGCCGAAGCTGCTCGCGCGCTGCTGGCTCAAGCTTTCTGACATCGATCTTTTCCATGTCAGGAGTATACGACTGTTTTCTATTTTAGGACCTGGTTAATAACAGTTACTAAAAAGTGCGCTGATTCCCGTACATGAAAATTAGGCAGAAACCGCGCGAAAACGGAAGATATTCCGCCAAAGGTTGAAAATCGCATGTACGAAAACCAACCTTCCCCTTGGCATCTCAAAATCAACAAAGAACATTCGAGCCCGATCAATTTTTCTTCTACTCCGGCAACCTATGTCTCTTTTCAATTAATCTAAGATATTGATTTTAATATATCAATTTTGACAATCGCCATTTGCCAATGAATCATTCTTTAGCGCAAATATGAAATATTATTCACCATATTAATAATTAATTTTCATGATTTAAACCTTATTTATGCCTCTCAAGAAACTCAACATCAATTCTATCGACCGCCACTGAAACAAGCCTCCCCTTCAAATAATAATATTCTTTTTGAATAAAATCATCTTGTATAGTAAATCCAACATCGATTCCATCGTCGGAAAGCACGCCATTCAATATATACGAAAAGCCTTTGCCAATTCGATTTAATGATTTTCCCAATCCTTCTGCCTCTGAAACGGAATACTCATTCAATACGACCATTTTTAACACAGCTGGATATACCCCTCCGATTTCTATTGGATAAGGACAAAAACTTGCAAAACATACAATTTTTACCCCTTCGACTATAACAGTCACTTCCTCTTCAATATCACTATTAATTTCCTCCACAATTAAGTCATATGCCATCACACCCTCTACTTTGGATAAATAATCTTTTCAAGGTAGCTTCCACTCATCAGCTTCCAGAAACTATTTCCACTCTCGACATGGATTGTAGTTATAGCTCCATCCGCATTTGTTCCAACAAATCCAAACTTTGCCTGCCCACTAGCCCGATTACCCATAAACTGAACAAACCCCGTGCGGATTTCTCCTTTATATAAGTACTCCACCTTTTGACCATTTTGCATAATATCTCGGCCAATCTGCATATATTCATCTACATTTTTTGCACCAAACTCTGCTCCATGTTTCTCAAAATGAGAAAGAAGCAATGCCTCACTACCAAACTCTTTTGTTGCCTTTGCGCCTACAGCGAGAGGACCAGTAATTGCCCCAACGGCCCCAGAAAAGTGCAATGTGGAGTCAACGACATTCCAAGTCGAGTCCTCCAGGCTCTCCAGTGCTCCTGCCCGATAGTAGTCGACCGCGCCGGCAACGACATCCGCTGGGAGATTCTGATACCGCTCTTGAAGATATTGCTGGACGGACACGGGATCATTGCCCTGGTCAATCGCCGACGTCATGAAATCCAGCCGCTCGCAGGTTCCCACGGCGCACATGATCTTGGCTATCGTCAGTTCAAAATCCTGCTTTCTACTCAGGTTCTGGGCGGATTCGATAACTTGGGCTTCACATAAAGCGTCACCAGCACATTGATGTCGCGCCTCCTCTACCTGGGCTAATTGCAAGGCCGTCAGATAATTATTCACCGCCGCATTCTGCGCAGTCTGTGCGGCCGTCACCCCGTCATGCCCGACTGCCTCCGCCGCCACACCCCCTGCGACCATCGCGGCGACCATGTAGGCAAGCTTGTCCCACTTGCCGAGCTCGGTGCCCGACTCCCGCAGGGACTGCCCCAGGGTGTTGTCCAGGCCGGATTCGACCAGCCCTCCGATCGCCCCCGCCACCGCGTCCCGACCCGTCAGCCCTGCGGCGCCTGCCCCCAGCGCGGCATGGGCCAGCGTTTGCATCACCGGATTCTGGCCGTTGCCCCACAGGCTGCCGATGGAGTTCGCGCCCAGCGCCGCGTAGTCACCCACCACGCTGTTGATGAAGCCGTCCTTGAAGTCGGTTCCCTGGATCGCACTCGATACGCTGGCATTGACCACACCGCGTCCCATCACGCCATAGACCTGATCCCACGAGAAGGAGAGCCCGCTGGTAGCGGTGGTGGAGCCCGCCGCGCCCGGCGCAGCGGAGAGGCCCGCCAGGCTGTTGAGGCTTTGACCGCCTTCGAAGAAGCCGTAGTTGCTCACCCCGGCCGTGATCGCCGAAACAGCGCCGGTCTTGAGCACTTGGCCCCAGTCGACCTTGCCGGTTGTGCCCAATTGCACCGCGGTGTTGCTCGCCATGCCGGCCAGGCTCGCCGAGGCTGCCGCATTGGCCCAGCCGCCAACCGCCCAGGCCGAAGCGGTGCTGGCCGTGCCAGCAGCTGCGCCTGCACCGGCTGCCGTGGTGGTGGTGGTCGTAGCGGCGGTTCCGATCGCTCCGCTGGCCGCCCCGTAGGTCACGATGGCGATGACGATGGCCACGATGATCGCCAGCCCCGCGCCCATGCCCGAGTGGCTGTACTTCCACTGGTCGTGGACTTCCTTCACCCGCTGCCAGTCGATGTCGCCCCGGCTCTCCATCTCCTTCAGCCACGCCAACTTTGGTTCGGCCTCCACCAGCGCATCGATGGTCTGGGTGACCGTCTGCGCGTTGACCTCCGGGATGTCGATCCGGATCTTCCCCGCCGCCTCGATCACCAGGTTGCCCGCGGCCACCAGTTCGCTCTGGCGCAGCGTCTCGTCGGTCCTGCCCTTGCCCTTGGCCGAGGTCCACGCCCAGTTGCTGCTGCTCTTCTCGTGGCTTTCCTGCTTGAGGTCCTTCACCCCTTCGAAACTGATGTCGCCGCCGGCATCCAGCGTCAGGTCCGCCCCGCTGCTCAGCTTGGCGACCTGGTAGCGCTGGTCTTCTCCGCTTTCCAGGGTGAGATTGCCGCCGGCTTCGACGCGGCTGCCCACCTGGGTGAGGGTGGTGATCTCGTCGCGCTGGGTCTTTTTCGCCCCAGGCTGCCTTTCTTCTTCTTGTCGTAGAGGAAGTAGTCCTGGTTCTCGGCCGCCAGCAGCTCAAGGTCGCGTCCGGCGTAGAGATAGGCTTCGTCGCCGGCCTGTGCGGCGCTCGCCACCAGGGTGAGGTCCTGCCCGGCGGCCAGCGTCAGGCTGCCGCCCGCCTCCACTTCGGCCGCCTGCTGGCGCACCGTGAGGGTTTCGGCATTGATCTTCTTGCGACTGCTCTTGTAGTGGTATTCGCTTTGCGATACGTCGGCCGCGGCCGCCAGCGTCAGGTCGTTGCCGGCCAGCAGTGCCACGTCGCCGCCGGCCTGTACCCGGCTGGCGATCACCGCGAGGTCGTTGCCGGCCACCGCCGTCAGGCTGCCGCCAGCGCTGACTTCGGCGCCCAGCTGGGTGGTGCTGGCAGTGGACCAGGTGTGGCGCTTGTCCTGGGTGAAGCGGCTGTTGATCTCTTCCACCGAGGTAATGAGCAGGTCGCGCCCGGCTGAGAGCTGCATGTCGGTACCCGCGCTCAGCACACTGCCGAGGTTGAGCAGGTCCTGCCCGGCCGACAGCGACAGGCTCTGTGCCGCCTCGATGCGCGAGGCCGCATCGACCAGGCTGCCGCTGATGGCGAAGCCTGCGCCGCTGCCGGCGTAGCTGGTCACCGTGCGTTCGTTGATGAGGTCGCCCGCCAGCGTGGTGAGGTCGACGTTGCGCCCGCTCAGGATGCCACCGCGGGTATTGACCAGACTGTCGGCGGCGAGCACCGACAGGCGCTCGCCCGCCTGCATCAGCCCGGCATTGACCACCGTGGTGGCCGCCGCCGAGAGGTTCTCGGTGGCGCGCAGCGTGCCGCTGTTGGCCAGCGTTCCGCCGGTGATCAGCGTGAGTTCGCGGCCCTGGATCAGCGCGCCGGTGGGCGCCAGCCGGCCTTCGCCCTGGGCGAGGTAGAGCACCGGCACCAGGACTTTCTCGCCGGCAACTTCCTGCTCTTCCATCCAGACGATGTCGTGCGTCAGCGCCGCCACCTGTTCGGCAGTCAGGCTTACCCCCACGGAGAGCTGCAGCGCATCCTTGGAGGCGACGGCGTTGTCCATCAGGTAGCGGAACGTCGCTTCGTCGGAGTTCAGCCCGTCCAGGTAGCGCTGGCCGGTGCGGGCCAGCACAGCCTGCTGGATCAGCTTCTGCTCATAGAAGCCGTCGCCGAGGCGACGCTGGGCGTCATCGGTGTCGTAGCCCAGCAGGCCAAGCAGGTAGTCCGAGCTGAGGAAGCTGGAGAGGCTGGTGAGCGCCGGATTGGTCTCGATCAGGTAGCGGTGGCTGGAGGCGGGCGTACCGGCGGGAACGGGCAGCGCCAACGCGCCGTCGTTGCCATCGGCCCAGTGGAACAGGCCGTTTTCTCCGACGGGCAGATTGAAGCCGGGCAGCGCCAGGGGATCGACCCGCTGCTGCGACAAGTCAGGCGGCAGTTGAGCATTCAAGGTAACGATCGCTACCGCGGCGCTATTGCCCACGCTGGTGTCCGCGCTGTGGCTGCTGCCGCTGACTGCTCCGGGGACAGCCACGTCGTTGAGCAGGGAGCCCGCGACCTCCACCGTTGCACTGCCAGCCGCCTGGATGACCGCCGACGCCGCCACGCCTGAGGGTGTGGTAACGGTAATGTCCGACACCAGCTTGTCGGCGAAGTAAGGCGCGATTGGCACCTCTTTGGGCAGAGATGCCGCGTTGTAAGGATGGATGTAAGCGCCGATGAAGCTCTCGTTGGTCCCGTCGGTAACCCAGCCGCTATTCCAGGTGCGGGTGCGCACCGTCGTCCCGGTGGCGGCACCGATATTGGCGAGGGAGCCCGCCTGGATGCTGAGGCCAGCACCCGAGGCGATGGTGCTGTAGCGGTTCTCGACGGTATTCGCGGTGATCGTCAGACCTGCGCCACCCTGGATGAGCGCAGCGGGAGAGTCTTCCACGATGCGGCTTTCGAAGGTCTCGGCGGCGACGTAATCCACGTTGTGGTGATCGCCGCCGCAGTCGTAGCACACCCACCACATCGAGCCGGCCACTTGCTCGCTGGTCATGGCGAAGGCGCTCTTGCGATTGACCAAGGACTGGGTGGCCATCGTCAGAACGCCGGCCGCCTCTATCGAGGAGGACGCGTTGTCGACGAGGGTGGCGGAGCTCCCGTCAGCCATGCCCGCCAGGCCGAGGGCGCCCAAGCTGTAGATATCGGCGTAGCGGTTCTCCAGGCTGGCGAAGCGCAGGCTCATGTCGCCGCCGCTGAAGATCAGGCCGTAGCTGTTGGAAATGGCGCTGGCGCGCAGTTCCAGATCGCCCGCGCTGCCCAGGGTGCCGCGGTTGTCCACACTCCCCGCCCGGAGTGCCAGATCGCCGCCGGCGGTGAGCCGCCCTTGATTGCTCAGGCTACCGGCTACCTCCACGGTGGCGTCGCCGCCCGCGGCAACGACCGCGGTGCTGCCCAGTTGCACCGCGGCGGCGTTCAGTTCCAGGTTGCCACCGGTGGCGAGACGGCCAGCGCCCGAGTAGGTGCCGGTGAGGGTGAGCGAGAACAGGCCATCGCTGGCAAGCAGGCCATCGTTGTGCCAGTCGTCGCCATTGCCCTCGAAGGATTCGGTGGCAATCAAGGCACCGTCGGCCGTCAGGGTGAGCTTGCCGATATTGAGGATGAGCTTGCCTGCCTGCAGGACACTGCTGTTGGTCCACTCATCAGCGCTAAGGGCGAGAGTGCCGCCGCTGGCAAAGCTGCCGCCAACGCCGGCGGCAGTCTGGCTGGTGACCTGGAAATCGCCATCACCCGCGTGGACGAAGCTGCCGTTCTCGTTCTGCAGGGAAGCCGTGGCCACGCGCAAGGCCTTGTTTGCACTCTCGACCTTGCCACCGCGGTTATCCATCGTAGCGGCGACGATCTCGGTTGCATCGTGGCTGCCGACCGCACGCAAGGCACCGTGGCCGTTATCGATCGCGTCGGCGCTCAGGACGAGGTCTCCGCTGCTCTCGATCAGCCCTTCCCGGTTGTCCAGACTGGCCCCCGCATCGATCCCGATGTTGGCTGCACCCAGCGTCCCGCCGCGGTTATCCAGGCTACCGAGCACGGCATCAAGGTCGCCGGCCGCATAAACACTGCCTGCACGGTTCAGGAGCGATGCCGTCTCAAGATGAAGCGGTCCGGCGAGCGCGGCCATGCGGCCGGCGTTGTTATCCAGCAGACCGCCCGCCGAGACGGTCAGACGCTGCCCTTGCAGCACGCCACCGGCGTTGTCCATCTGACCGGCAAGCTCAAGGCTCAGCGCACCGTCCGTGCTCGCTATCGTGCCGAGGCCATTGCTCACCTCTGCGGCCTGGATATCGAGATCCCCGGCAGCAATGACGCTGCCCTCCGCATTGTTCAGCTGCCCGGCGAGCACCATGGCGGCCTTCCCATCGCTCTGCACCACGCCGCTCTGGTTGTCCAGTTCGGCCGCCTGCAACTCGAGCGTCTCGCCACGGCTGTACACCACGCCATCGCTATGGTTGTCGAGCAGGCCGGAAAGAGAGAGGCTCAGCGCCCCGCCGCTTACCACGGAACCAGAGGCACTGTTGTCCAGGCTGATGGCGGTGATGCCCGCAGCGGTATCGCTGGCGAGAACGCCACCGGTGTTGTCGATATCGCCTGCGGTCAGGCGCAATTCGCCGCCTGCAAGCTGCCCGCCGTGGTTGAACAGGCTCTGGGTGAGATCGAGTTCGAGCAGCCCCACCGCGGCAAATACACCACCCTGGTTGCTCAGCTCGGCGCCAGTAAGCTTCATCCCCGCACCGGCATAGACTTCACCGCCATCGTTGTGCCAGCGATCGAAACTGGCGACGAGACTCCCCCCTGCGCTGACCAATCCGCCGCCGTTGCTCAGATCGTCGACGGTATTGAGCCAGAGCCCTCCCACGCTGGCGAGCAAACCGCCATCGCGGTTGTCCAGCGAGGCCACCTCGATGCGCATCTCGCCACCGGCCAGCAGTTCCCCGCCCCGGTTGTCCACTGCGCCGCCGACAAGCTCCAGCTTGTCCAGGGCATGCATCCTGCCGTGGTTTGTCGTGCTCTCCGCGCTTACAGCCAGGGCTCCACCGCTCTGCACCCGGCCCGCGTTGTCGATCTCTCGTGCAGCCAAGGCCATTGCGCCGCCGGCCAGAAGCTCGCCTTCCACCGCCAGGCGGTTCTCCGCTGTAACCTCAGCCGCGCCGCCGGCGTGCACCGCCTGTCCCAGCGTCACATCCTTGGCGGCTAGCGCCACATCCCGCGCCGCCACAGCCCGGTTCAGCGTCAGGCGCCCGGCCGAATCGATGCGGATATCCCCCGCGCTGGCGGCAAGATCGCCAGCCAGCCGCACGCCGACGCCTGCCTCCGTACCCAGCAGCATGATGCTGTTCGCGTACATGCCGCCCAGCGCGGCGCTGTCGATGGCGAGCAGCGGGGCGGCGCCGTCTGCCGCCAGCGCGGTGGCGGAAAGGTCATCGGCGGCGACGTCGTTGCGGCCGGCGATGATGTTCAGGCGCTGCGCGTAGAGCTCGGCGTTGATCTTGGCGCTGCGGGTGATGAGGTCGAACTGGTCGATGTTGCTGGCGTTGAGTCCGGCGCCGTCGATGGCGATCTCGCCGCCGTCAACACGGAAGCCGGCCAGCCGGCCGTCCTCGATGCGCGGCGTGCCGGTGCTGAGGGTGACCCGCGGTGTGTTCAGGAAGCCGCAGCCGTTGCAGCTGATGCCCCAGGGGTTGGCGACGACCAGCCGCGCCGCCTGGCCGGCGATCTCGGTATAGCCCGCCAGCGAGCTCGGCCGCCCGCCGGTGACTTCGTTGAGGATCAGGCGGGCGGCCTCCTTCCCCTGGAGATTCGGGTTGCCGACGATGTAGCCGCCGAGCTGGGTGCTTTGGTAGGCCCCGTTGGCGTTGTTGAGGATGAGGCCCTGCGTGCCGACGTTGTAGTCGTTGAAGCGGTTGTGGGACAGCCCCCGCTCGTTCGGCGCGACGATGTTCACCACCGGTACGCCATTGCCCGCCTGCCCCATCGTGGTGGCGCCGCTGGCGACCGAGATCTGCGCCATCGCCGGCCCCAGGGGATTCAGCGCCAGCGTGGTCATCAGCGTCCAGGCCAGCACCCGTGCGAAGGGCGTTCGCAGGTTCATCGGTTCCTCAAGCGGGCGGACGGCAATTCGGCGGCATGCGTCTTTCATGGCGGGAGGGGTCAGAGAAAGAATTCGAGGCGGAAATGCACCGGGTGCTCGCGCTTCTGCAGGGCATCCGGACGGGCGAGGGATTGGGCGAACATCAGGCTGGCGCGCATGCGCCGGCCGCGGGTGGAGAACTCGATGGCGCGGCCGCTGAGGCGGCCGTGCTGGCCGCTGGCTTCGTTGTAGCGGTCGCGGTCTATCAGGCCGACGTCCCAGGCCAGGGTGACGGCGAACTCGCCCAGCACGGCGGGCAGCCAGTTCGCGGCCTGCTCACCGAACAGGTCCGGCGGAACCGGGTGGCGCCAGCGCAGCTGGTTGCGCCAGTAGCCGCCGCTGTCGCCCGCCAAGGCCTGGTCCTTGTACCCCCGCACGGAGCCGGGGCCACCAACGCTGAGACGGCGAGGACCGTAGAGCACGTCTTCGCTTTTCTGCACATAGGCCAGGCTGTCGAAGGAAAACGCCTGCCCGGCCAGGTCGAAGGGCTGCAGCACGCTGGCGGTGAAGGTGTACTTGTTGTACTGGGCGTGCGCCTCGTCGCCAGCGGGATGGTGGTCGGTACGCCCGCCGAGCGCGGTAATGCCCTGCTGCCAGCCGAGGTCCAGGTTGACGAAGGCCGAGCCCAGCCGCCGGCCGTGGTTCAGCCCCAGCCCGGCCTCGGTGAGGCGCTGGCTGCTGGTGTCCAGCAAGCTGCCTTCGATGTAGTTGCGGGATTCGACCTGGTTGAGGACGGCGTTCACCGAGGTCTTGCCGACGGCGTCGCGGTGGAGCAGGCGCTCCGCCCGCAGCTCGTGGTTGCGGCTGACGCCCGACATCTCGAAGACGAAGCCGGTGGCCTCGTTGGGGCTGCGGTAGTAGCTCTGGCTGTAGGTGTAGGAGAAGGTCCACCAGCCCCAGGGCAGGCTGTAGTACAGCATGGCGTTGTCGGATGCGCGGGCGCGGTCCTCCCGGGCGTTGGCACCGGCCCGGGCCATGAACTGGTCTGCCAGCCCCAGCGGCGAATCCAGCTCCAGCCCCACCGCCCACTGCTGCTGCCCGGTGCTGCGCTGACCGTCGTTGTGGCGGGTGAAGGAAAGCCGCCAGGGCTTGTCCGGCTGGTTGGCGATGACGGCCTTGCTCCCGCCCACGGTTTCACCGGGTGTCAGCTCCACGGCCGCACGGTTGGAGGGCAGGCGGTTCAGCTGATCGACCAGTTGCTCCAGCTCGCGGAGATTGAGGAATTCGCCCGCCCTGCCCGGGAAGGCCATCTCCAGTTCAAGTCCGCTCAGTCCACTCCCGTCTCCCGGCGCCACCCCTTCGAGGCGCCCTTCGACCACCACCACTTCCAGCGTACCGCTGCCCAGGTCCTGCTCGGGCAGATAGGCGCGGGAGGTCACGTAGCCGCGGTCGATATAGAAATCGGTGATGTTGCGCAGCAACTCGTTGAGATCGCCCGCGGCCAGGCAGCGCCCCTCGAAAGGCGCAATCAGCCGCCTCCGCGCCTCTGCGTCTGGCAGGGTGGCGCCTTTCAATTCGATGCGGCGGATGTCGAAACACTGCGTCGGGACGGGCGCGGTCGGCTCCGCCGGCGCCGGCGCAGCCCCCGGCAATTGCCGCAGTTCCCGCAGCCTGCGCTCCTGCTCCTCGAGCAAGCGCTCCTGCCTTTCACGGCTCATATCCAGCTCGCCGGGGAGCAGCGCCTGGGCATGCAAAGAGCTAAGGCCTGCGAGGCAAAGCCCCAGAGCCGCAAGGCAGCGCTTCGCGGTCGCGTGGATGACAGGAAGATGATGAGAAATGAAAGACGGCACGTCAGCAGAATCCAGCAGCAGGGGCCATGACTCGTCGCCCGCGGGGACTCGATGACAGGCTTGGGGAAAGTGAGCGCTTACGAGGTGCGCATGCTTACAGCACAGAGACACAAGCCCCATGACATATGTCAACGCATTAACTGTTTGTGGAAATTGATGCGTGATTTTTGTCACGCGCGGCATAACGCGCTGCCGCGGCCCGCGCTGGTTTGACTTTTCCGCCCCCCCGCGCTAACGTCCCGCCACTTAGCGCCGATTTGAACCACAGCTTGCGGGCGCTCAATAAATCCGGCTAAAGCGAGGGCGACCCAGTCCGCGTTTCCTAGCCGGCTGGGTTTTTTGTTTTCTGAAGCCGAACATGACCGCACCCCAATCCGTCGGGATCGTCGCGCCGCAGACGGCGCACTTCGCCGAGCCGCTGCCCTTGCGCAGCGGCGGCACCCTGGCCGGCTACGACCTGGTCTATGAAACCTACGGCACGCTCAATGCAGACCGCAGCAACGCGGTGCTGGTGTGCCATGCGCTGTCGGGCTCCCACCATGTGGCCGGCGTCTATGCGGACGAGCCGCAGAACGTGGGCTGGTGGGACAACCTGGTGGGGCCGGGCAAGCCACTGGATACCCGCAAGTTCTTCGTCATCGGGGTGAACAACCTCGGCGGCTGCAATGGCAGCGCCGGGCCATGTGCGCTCAATCCAGCAACCGGCCGGCCCTGGGGCGCGGACTTTCCCTTCGTCACCGTGGAAGACTGGGTGGATGCCCAGGCGCGGCTGGCGGACCGCCTCGGCATCGCCCGCTTCGCTGCGGTGATCGGCGGCAGCCTGGGCGGCATGCAGGCGCTTTCCTGGACGCTGCAATACCCGGAACGGGTGGGCCATGCGGCGGTGATCGCCTCGGCGCCCAAGCTCACCGCGCAGAACATCGCCTTCAACGAGGTGGCGCGCCAGGCCATCCTCAGCGATCCGGACTTCCACGGCGGCCACTACTACGAGCATGGCGTGGTGCCGGCGCGCGGGCTGAAGCTGGCGCGCATGGTGGGCCACATCACCTATCTGTCCGATGACGCGATGGCGGAGAAATTCGGCCGCAGCCTGCGCCACGGCAAAGCGGTGTACAGCTATGACGTCGAATTCGAGATCGAGTCCTACCTGCGCTACCAGGGGGACAAGTTCGCCGGCCATTTCGACGCCAACACCTACCTGCTGACGACTAAGGCGCTGGACTATTTCGACCCCGCCTTCTCCCACGGCGGCGACCTCACTGCCGCCCTGGCGCGGGCGCAAGCGGACTTCCTGGTGGTCTCCTTCACCACCGACTGGCGCTTCTCGCCGGCGCGCTCGCGGGAGATCGCCTACGCGCTGATGCATAACGGCCGCCGCGTGAGCTACACCGAGATCGACTGCCCCGCCGGCCACGACTCCTTCCTGCTGGACGACCAGCAGTACCACGCGGTGCTCACCGCCTGGTTCGACCGCATCGAGGTGTGAGCATGCGCTACGACTATGAAGTGATTGCCGAGTGGATCGCGCCGGGGGAGAAGGTGCTGGACCTGGGCTGCGGCGACGGCAGCCTGCTGCGCCACCTGGCCGAAGTGCGGCAGATCTGCGGCTACGGCGTGGAGAACGATCCGGAGAAGCTGCTCGCCTGCGTGAAGAACGGGGTGAACGTGATCCAGATGGACCTGGACAAGGAGCTGGAAGGCTTCGAGGACGGCTTCTTCGACCACGTCATCATGAGCTTCTCGCTGCAGGCGGTGCACAACACCCAAGGCGTGCTGGCGGAGATGCTGCGGGTAGGCCGGGAGGCGGTGGTGAGCTTTCCCAACTTCGGCTACTGGCGCCACCGCCAGAGCATCCTCAACGGCCGCATGCCGGTGTCGGAGAGCCTGCCGCACCAGTGGTTCAACACGCCCAACATCCGCTTCTTCACCATCGCCGACTTCGAGGCGCTGTGCGAGCGCAACGGCATCGCCATCCGCGAGCGCCTCGCCTTCGACGAAGGCAAGCTGGTGCTGGACGAGCCCAACTTCCTGGCCAGTGCGGCGGTGTATCGGCTGGGACGGGACTGAGCGGCGACGGACCGGAAAGCCTGCGGACGCGAAACGGCTACTGGCTGCCGCTCGGCAGCCGCGCTCGGTTTCAACGCATGGAAAGTCTGGAACCGGGAAGTCTGAAAAGACGTTGCGCGTGGCGATCGCCCCCGTGATCGCCACGCGCCGCCGGCCGTGCCGCGGAGCGCGCTTCAGCCGACGATGAAATTGGGCACGTCGATACGGATGACCGGTCGTGGCAAAGCCACCGCAGCCGCGACGGCGAAGCGCCGCGCCCACTCGCCCGGATCCCGGAAACGCGCCTCGCCCCCGTACTTGGCCACGTTCAGGATCATGTCGAGCACCAGGACCTTGCCCATCGGGTTGGACGGCGTGCACTCCAGTGCATCGAATTCGTCCGCCAGCCAGGTTCTCGCATCCTCCTTGCCCATCCCCGCCATGTCCGCCGCAGCGACGGCGAATTCGTATTCCCGGTCTGCGCCGAAAGATACGATCACGACTTGCGTCATGACGGGAGTCCTCCTCCTTTGGTCTGGATTCAACGACCCAGTGCGGGCATTGTCGACAAGCGACATGTAGGGCGCAAGCAACGTATCGAAATGTGTTCACCGGTAACGAGCGGCCGCGATACGCGGGGCCTCGCGCGGCAGCCCCGCATTGCAGCCCTACGGGGAGCGGGGTCGCCGGGG
>NZ_WUEI01000122.1 GCF_012911025.1 Azoarcus sp. TTM-91
GGCATTGTGTTTGCTGTGCCCCGGAGGGCCGGGGCGCTTGTCGGCTTGGGCGGGGCCGGCGCGGCGGTCGTCACGCGGGTTGGGGCCAGGACCGCCTTGGGCGAGGACGCTGGTGCTCGCCAGCAGCAGCGAGAGCGCGAGGGCGACAGGCTTGCTTGTTTTCATGGTTGGCTCCTTGTCAGGCGGAGGCTTGATGCTAGCTGCGGGCCGGGAGGTGGTCCATGGGCCGGCCGCCGGCAACCCGCGGGCGCGGCATGGGCGGGACTGCTGCGCGTAGCGGCCCGAACTGGCTATTAGGCATGGAATTTCATGGGCTTATCGATCTCGCCGGGCGGGCCGGCAGGGGCTTTGTAGCCGTTTTCTAACTATTTGCGAGCAGATATTGCTTGCGACCGCTTCCAGGGTTCAACCTGCTGGCCCGAAGCGCTCCGTGTAGAGGGCGCTTACCCAGTCGACGAAGGCTTTCACCCTGGGCGAGAGGTGGCGCTGAGAGGGGTAGAGCACCGAGATCGGCAGCGGCGGGCCTTGCCAGGGCTGCAGGATTTCGACCAGCGCGCCGGTCTGCAGGTGGGGCTCGACGCGGAAGCGCGGCACCTGGATGAGGCCGCAGCCTTGCAGGGCGCAGAGGGTGTAGGCGTCGGCGTCGCTGACGGCCACCTGGTGCTTTAGCCGGTACTCCCGGGTTTCGCCATCGACGCGGAAGCGGAAAGGGTAATGCTGGTCCGGGTTGTGGGAGAAGAAGCCGACGGCGAGGTGGCGCTCCAGTTCGTCTGGATGGGCGGGCGTGCCGAACTCGGCGAGGTAGGCCGGGCTGGCGCAGACAGCTTCCGGCAGCAGGGCCAGCCGGCGCGCTACCAGCGAGGAGTCGCGCGGGATGCCGGCACGGACGACGCAATCCACCCCTTCGCCCACCAGGTCCACCAGCCGGTCGCCGGTGCTGATGCGCAGTTCGATGCGCGGATAGCGGCGGCGGAAGTCCTGGATGCGCGGCAGGATGATCTGGCTGGCATGGGCGCCGTGCAGGTCCAGCCGCAGCAGCCCCTGTGGGTTGCCGGCGGCGGGGCGCAGCGCGGCTTCCGCGTCTTCGAGGTCGGCGAGGATGAGCGTGCAGCGCTGGTAGAAGGCCTGCCCGTCTGCCGTCGGCCGCACCTGCCGGGTGGTGCGCTCCAGCAGGCGGGCGCCGAGGCGATCCTCCAGTTCCTTGATGACGTAGGTGGCGGTGGCGCGCGGCATGTCCAGCGCGGCGGCGGCTTTGGTGAAGCTGCCGAGTTCGACGATGCGGGTGAAGAGACGCAGGGAGTCGAAGCGGTCCATCGGCAAGTCCGGCTGGCGGAAACGGGGGATTCTTGCCGATTCGGCGCTTGCTGGATATCGGCGCGTGCCGCGGCGGGCAGCCGTCAGCCGCCGGCAGGCTGCGGCGTAAGCCGTTAACATGCGGCCAAGGCGCCGGCCCAGGCGCCATCGACGAACGAACCGGAGCCCCCGCCGTGTCCACTCAGACTTCCTATCTGTTTGCCCCCGACATCCCCAGCCTGCCGATTGCCGGCAGCGACGAGCGCTTCCCGGTTCGCCGGGTGTATTGCGTAGGCCGCAACTACGCCGACCATGCGCGCGAGATGGGCAGCGACCCCGACCGCGAGCCGCCATTCTTCTTCGCCAAGCATCCGGACAGCCTGGTGGAGGACGGCGGCGTGTTTCCCTACCCGCCGGGCAGCAGCGATGTGCATCACGAGATCGAACTGGTGGTGGCGCTGGGGCGTGGCGGCGTGGACATTCCGGTGGAGCAGGCGCTGGCGCATGTGTATGGCTATGCGGTGGGTCTGGACATGACCCGGCGCGACCTGCAGGGCGAAGCACGGCGCACTGGGCGGCCGTGGGAGGTGGGCAAGGCTTTCGACCATGCGGCGCCATGCTCCGCGCTGGTGCCGGCGGCGCGCATCGGCCACCCGACCGCGGGCGCGATCTGGCTGGAGGTGAATGGCGAGACGCGCCAGCGCGGCGACATTTCGGCGCTGATCTGGAGCATTCCGGAGGTGATCGCCTACCTGTCGCGGCTGTTCGAGCTGCGGCCGGGCGACCTGATCTACACCGGCACGCCGGCAGGCGTGGGGCCGGTGCAGGAGGGCGACAGGCTGAAGGGTGAGGTGGAAGGGGTGGGAACGCTGAGCGTGACGGTGGGTGCGCGGGGCTGATTCCCTGCGCCGGCGCAGCGACGGAAAATGAATCGGCCGCCCTCGCTGGGGGGCGGCCGATTTTCTTCGGTGGCGCGACTGCAGGTGCCGGCTCGGCTGCTGTCTTCAGCCCGCCGGGCGTGGCCGGTGTGGCGGAGAGGTGCAGCACCGCCTGCGGCCGACATCCTCAGCCTGGGCCATGCCGGCACCGACACGGCGTTTTCCGCAACAACATCTCAGCACGGGCACCCGCTGCCCGCCCGCCCGGCGCTCGGGTAGCGTGCCTCCAGGCAGTAGCGGTAGAAGTCCGCGCGGCTGAGTGGCGTGGCCTCCGGGTGGCGGCTGCGCATGTGGTCGAGGTAGTACTCGTAGTCATGGATGCCGACCACCAGGCGGCAGGTCTGCACCACCTTCTTCGCCACCTCGCGCAGGCCGGAGAGCCAGCTGGACCCCAGGCTGTAGCGCTCGAACTCGGCTTCCGACATCGGCTGCGCGTCCGGCCGCTGCGAGCGGGTTTCGCTCACGTAGCGGCTGTAGGCGTCGTCCAGCGCAGGCGCCGTCGTGCTTTCCCCTGGCGGCGCGGTGCCGGCGAGGTAGGAGAGGTCGGTGGCACCGGCGGCGAAGCCGGTGCCGGATGTGCGATCAAGCATGGGCGGGTGCCTCCCGGTAGACCACCTCGGTTTCCTTCGCCGTCGGCGCCGGGCTGGCCAGCGCGCGGCGGATGACGCCGACCGCGGCGATGATCATGGTGACCGCGACGATCATGAAGAAGCCGCACAGCACCGCGTTCACCTGGTTGTTGAAGGCGACGCGGGACATTTCCTCCAGCGTCTTGGCCGGGGCCAGGATGGTGCCTTCGGCGGCGGCGGTGTTGTAGCGGTTGGCCAGCGCCAGGAAGCCGATCTTCGGGTTGTCGCTGAAGATCTTCTGCCAGCCGGCGGTCATCGAGGTGATGAACAGCCAGGTGGTGGGCAGGATGGTGACCCAGGCGTAGCGCTGCTTCTTCATCTTGAACAGCACCACCGTGCCGAGGATGAGCGCCATCGAGGCCAGCATCTGGTTGCCGATGCCGAACAGCGGCCACAAGGTGTTGATGCCGCCCAGCGGATCGGTCACGCCCTGATAGACGAAGTAGCCCCAGCCCGCCACCGCTACGCCGGTGCCCAGCAGGTTGCCGAACCAGCTGTGGCTCTTGTCCAGGCCCGGAATGAAGGTGCCGGCCAGATCCTGCACCATGAAGCGGCAGGCGCGGGTGCCGGCATCCACCGCGGTGAGGATGAACAGGGCTTCGAACAGGATGGCGAAGTGGTACCAGAAGGCCATCATCGCCTTGCTGCTGAAGATGTCGGTGACGATCACCGCCATGCCCACCGCGAAGGTCGGCGCGCCGCCTGCACGCGACAGGATGCTGTGCTCGCCCACGTCCTTGGCCATCTGCGCCAGGATTTCCGGCGTGATGGCGAAGCCCCAGCCGTTGATCACCTGCGAGGCGGATTCCACCGTGGTGCCGATCAGCGCCGCCGGCGAGTTCATCGCGAAGTAGATGCCCGGGTCCAGGATGGAGGCGCAGATCAGCGCCATGATGGCCACCAGCGACTCGCCCAGCATGCCGCCGTAGCCGATGAAGCGCATCTGCGTCTCGCGCTCCACCAGCTTGGGCGTGGTGCCGGAGGCCACCAGCGCATGGAAGCCGGAGCATGCGCCGCAGGCAATGGTGATGAACAGGAAGGGGAACAGCGCGCCGGAGAACACCGGGCCGCTGCCGTCGATGAAGCGCGACACCGCCGGCATCTTCATGTCGGGCAGGGCGATGACGATGCCGATCGCCAGACCGACGATGACGCCCAGCTTGAGGAAGGTGGAGAGGTAGTCGCGCGGCGCCAGCAGCAGCCACACCGGCAGTACCGAGGCGATGAAGCCGTAGGCCACCAGCGCCAGCGTCAGCTGCGGCCCGGTGAGGGTGAAGATCGGCCCCCAGTAGGCGCTGTGGGCGATGTTCTCGCCGTAGATGATGGCCAGCATCATCAGCACGAAGCCGATCACCGAGATCTCGGCGATGCGCCCTGGCCGCAGGAAGCGCATGTAGATGCCCATGAACAGCGCGATCGGGATGGTGGCCGCGATGGTGAAGGTGCCCCACGGGCTTTCCGCCAGCGCCTTGACCACCACCAGCGCCAGCGCGGAGAGGATGATGATCATCACCGCCAGCGCGCCCAGCATCACCACCACGCCGGCGAAGGGGCCCAGCTCCTGCCGTGCCATCTCGCCCAGCGAACGGCCATCCCGCCGCGCCGAGATGAACAGCACCAGGAAATCCTGCACCGCGCCGGCCAGCATCACGCCGACCAGGATCCAGATGGTGCCGGGCAGGAAGCCCATCTGCGCCGCCAGGATGGGGCCGACCAGCGGGCCGGCGCCGGCGATGGCGGCGAAGTGGTGGCCGAACAGCACCCACTTGTTGGTGGGTACGTAGTCCAGCCCGTCGTTGCGGCGTTCCGCCGGCGTCAGGCGGCGGTCGTCCAGCTCGAACACCTTCTCGGCGATGAACTTGCTGTAGAAACGGTAGGAGATTGCGTAGCAGGAGAGCGCCGCCAGGACCAGCCAGGCAGCATTGACGTGCTCGCCCCGGGACAGCGCGAGCATGGCGAAGCCCGTGGCGCCCGCGAGCGCCACGAGCAGCCAGATGGCTTTTTGTTTGATGGAGTTCATTTATCCCTTCCGCAATGAAGAAACGAGCCGGACCGGTGATCCGGTTCTACAAGCCCGCAGCGCGTCCGGGATGGGCGGCCATAGGGCTAGGGCCCGCGTGGGTCAATGGTAGCGCGCACGAAAATCGGCTGGCTGCGGATGCTACGCCTTGATACAGGATGCTTTTCATGATCTCGGCCCCGTCGCGGGCGGCCGGCAAGCGCTTGCATTCGCCATGCCCGGGCGGCGGCGCGCTCGGCGATAATCCGGCCTCCGTCTTCCTTTCCCACCGCCGTGGCCGACCGCAACCCCGACCGAATTCTCATCGTCGACGACGAACCCGCCATCGCCGACACCCTGGCCTACGCCCTGCGCGCCGAGGGCTTCGATACCGCCTGGGTGGGCTTGGGCGGCGAGGCGCTGGCCGCGCTGGAGGCCGGTGCTGCCGCTGAATACGCGCTGGTGGTATTGGATGTGGGCCTGCCGGACATCGGCGGCTTCGACGTTTGCCGCCGCCTGCGGCGCTTCTCCGACGTGCCGGTGATCTTCCTCACCGCACGGGCGGACGAAGTGGACCGCATCGTCGGCCTTGAGCTGGGCGCCGACGACTACGTGCCCAAGCCCTTCAGCCCGCGCGAAGTGGCCTCGCGGGTGCGCGCCATCCTGCGCCGCGCGCGGCCGGTGGCTCCTGTGGCCGCCCCTGCGCCGGTGAGCCCGCCGCTGCCTGCTGCCGCCGCGCGCTTCGACCACGATGCCGATGGCGCCCGCATTGCCTACCACGGCCAGTGGCTCAGCCTCACCCGCTACGAATACCGCCTGCTCGCCACCCTGTTGGCGCGGCCTGGCCGGGTGTTCAACCGCGCCCAGCTGATGGACCTGGTGTGGCGCGACGCCGAAGACAGCCTGGAGCGCACGGTGGACGCCCACATCAAGACCCTGCGCGCCAAGCTGCGCGCCGTGCGGGAGGGCGAAGGCGAAGCCGAGATCGAGACCCACCGCGGCCTCGGCTACAGCCTGCGGCCATGAACACCGGCCTGCGGGCATGAACACGGGGTTAGTGCCATGAATATCGCCATCCGCTTCTTCGTCGGCTACTTCCTCATCGTCGGTCTGGCGGCGTGGTTCGTGCTCAACATCTTTGCCCGCGAGGTCGAGCCCGGCGTGCGCCAGGCCACCGAGGACACCCTGGTGGACGCCGCCAACCTGCTCGCCGAGCTGGCCGCGCCGGAACTGGCGGCAATGGCGAAGGCGCGGTCCGCGGGCGTTTCCGCGCCCGCCACCGTGCCCAGTGACGGTGCGGGTGGCGCGTTTTCCAGCGGCCGCTTCGCCACCGCCGTCGAGGCCGCCCGGCGGCGCTCGCCCGGCGCCCGCATCTATGAGGTGAACAAGGCCTCGGTGGACTTCCGTGTCTATCTCACCGACGCCGCCGGCCGGGTGGTGTTCGACTCCGAGAACCTCGCCGTCGGCGCCGACTACAGCCAGTGGCGCGACGTCGCCCGCGCCCTGCGCGGCGAGTACGGCGCCCGCAGCACCCGCGACGATCCGGCCGATGCCGGCAGCTCGGTGCTCTATGTCGCCGCGCCAGTGATCGCCGATGGTGAGCGCATCGGCGTGCTCTCCCTGGCCAAGCCGGCCAGCTCGGTGGACCCCTACGCCGAGCAGGCGCGCGACCGCGTGCTGCGCGCCGGCGTGGTGCTGCTGGGCGTTTCCGCCGCCATCGGCCTGCTGTTCACCCTGTGGCTCACCTGGTCGCTCAACCGCCTGCGCGACTACGCCCGCGCGGTGGCCGACGGAGCCAAGGCGGTGCCGCCCACCGGTGGCGGCCGCCAGCTCTCCGAATTGGCGCGGGCGCTGGCCCGCATGCGCGAGCGGCTGGATGGCAAGCAGTACGTCGAGCGCTACGTGCAGAGCTTGGCGCACGAGATGAAAAGCCCGCTCACCGCGGTGCGCGGCGCCGCCGAAGTGCTGCAGGACGCCGCCGCCGAGGCCGACCGCGCTCGCTTCGTCCGTCACATCGACGAGCAGGCCGAGCGCATGCAGCAGATCATCGACCGCCTGCTCGCACTCGCCCGCATCGAACAGCTGCAGGCGCCGGAGGCGCAGGCCGACAGCGCCGTCGCCGAGCTGGTGCGCCAGGTCGCCGACAGCCGCGCCCAGGCGCTGCAGGCCCGTGGCCTGGTGCTGCGCACCGAAGGCCCGCCGGGCGCGCGCCTGCAGGGCGATCTCTTCCTGCTGCAACAGGCGCTGGGCAACCTGGTGGATAACGCCATCGCCTTCTCGCCCGAAGGCGGCGAGCTGCTCGTCAGCTGGCGGGAGGCGGGCGAGCAGCTGGAGATTGCGGTGCGCGACCACGGCCCCGGCGCGCCGGATTACGCTCTGCCGCAACTCTTCGAGCGCTTCTACTCCCTGCCGCGCCCGACCACCGGCCGCAAGAGCACCGGCCTGGGCCTCGCCTTCGTCCGCGAAGTGGCGCGCATCCATGGCGGCGAGGCGGATTTCGCCAATGCGCCGGGGGGCGGCGCGCTGGCGCGCATGCTGCTGCGGCGCTGAGCCGGCGGCAGCGCCTGGCCGTCTCCCTTCACACTCGCTTCACCCTCTCTTCACCGCCGCTCACCACACTCGCTTCCGTCATTTTTCGCGGAGGTGGGTCATGCAGAAGAAGCTGTTCATCAAGCTGGCGCTGATTGCGCTGTTGTCCCTGTTGTTGCTGGTGCCGCTGGCCATGGTGGAGGGGCAGATCCGCGGCCGCAGCGACCGGCAGGCAGATGTGATGGCGGACATCGCCAACTCCGCCGCTGGCGAGCAGACCCTGGTGGGGCCGGTGCTGGTGGTGGCCTACCGGGAGTGGGCCATGGTCCGGGAGACGGATGCCGAGGGCCGGGAAGTCGCCCGCGAGCGGGTGGTGACGCGGCACGAGGTGTTCGCGCCGGAAGCGCTGGACATTGCCGGCGACGCCCGGGTGGAAACCCGCCAGCGCAGGCTTTATCGCGCCAACCTCTACCACCTGGACCTGCAGCTGAGCGGCCGCGCCGAAGTGCCGGCCGGGCTGGGGCTGGCACCGGATCGCCGGCTGGTCGGCGCGCGTGCCTACCTGGTGATGGGGGTGAGCGATCCGCGCGGGGTGGATAACGACCCGGACGTGCGGGTGAACGGCCGTAGCCACCGCTTCGCCACTGGTAACGCCGGCGCCTTCTCCGGCCCGGGCCTGAACGTGGACTTGGGCGAGATCAACCCGGCTGCCGGCGCCCGCTTCGAATTCGCCTTGCCACTGGCGCTGACAGGTTCGGCGCGGCTGGCCATCGCTCCGGTGGGAGAGGCCACCTCGGTGGCGCTGCGCTCGGCCTGGCCGCATCCCAGCTTCCAGGGCCGTTTCCTGCCGGTGGAGCGCCGCGTGGGGGCAGACGGCTTCGAGGCGCGCTGGCAGGTTTCCCATCTGGCGCGCAACTTCGATGCCGCGCTGCTGGCCGGTGACCGCGGCGGCCGGAGCGAGACCCTGGGCCTGAGCTTCATGGAGCCGGTGAACATCTACCTGCAGGCGGAGCGGGCGGTGAAGTACGGCGTGCTCTTCGTGGTGCTCAGCTTCGCCGCCTTCTTCCTGGTGGAGATCCTGCAGCGGCGCGCCATCCATCCGCTGCAGTACCTGCTGGTCGGGCTGGCGCTGGCTTCTTTCTTCATGTTGCTGATCGCGCTGTCGGAGCATCTGTCCTTCGCGCTCGCCTACGGCCTCTCCGCCTGCGCTTGCGTGCTGCTGATCGGCACCTATCTCGCCGGCGCGCTCGGCGGCCGTCTGCAGGGGCTGGCCTTTGGCGGCGGCATCGCCGCCTTGTACGGCGTGCTCTACGGCGTGCTGCTGTCGGAGGACAACGCCATGCTGATGGGCACCCTGCTCCTGTTCGCTGCGCTGGGCAGCGTAATGCTCGCCACCCGCCGCATCGACTGGTACCGCATCGGCGCGCCGCTCAACACCGGGGAGCAGCGCTGACATGGCGGCGCTGCGAGGGGGTCTGGTGCGCTGGGGGCTGGCGGCGGCCTTGCTGGCGGTGGCGTTCGATCCGCGCACGCCTTACCTGCTGGCGCTGCGCGGCGGCATCACCGCGCTGCTGCTGGGCGCGGCCGCCATCGGCATCGGCCTGGTGGTGTGGGCCAGCCGCAGCCGCCGGCTGGGGCGGCTGGAGGCCGGTGCGCTGGGCTTCGCCTGCGCGCTGGCGGGTACGCTGGCGCTGGGTGACGCCGTGGTGTTCCGCGCCCAGCGCCAGGCGGTGCTGGCGGCGGATGTGGAAGCGCATCGCCTGGGCCAGCGCTTCATCGTCGGCTACCGGGATTTCGCCGAGGTGGCGCGGCTGGCGGAGCGCGGTCTCATCGGCGGCGTCTATCTCACCCGGCGCAACGTCGGCAATCGCAGCGCCGCGGAGATCCGCGCCGAAGTGGATGCGCTGCAGGCGCTGCGCCGTGGCGCCGGCCTGCCACCGCTGCTGGTGGCGGCGGACCAGGAGGGCGGCAGCGTCGCCCACCTCAGCCCGCCGCTGCCGGCGATGCCGGCCCTGGCGGAACTGGTGATCGCCGCCGAGGCGGCCGGTGAGGATGGCGTCAGCCTGGCCGAGCGCGCCCACGCCTACGGCGCCTGGCAGGGGCGCGAGCTGGCGGCGCTGGGGGTGAATCTCAACTTCGGTCCGGTGGTGGATCTGCGGCCGCAGGACGGCGGCCCCAGGCTGGATACCCACACCCTGATCGCCCGCCGGGCCATCGCCGCCGACCCCGGTACCGTCGCCGCGGTGGCCGCCGCCTACGGTGAGGGCCTGGCCAGCGCCGGCGTGCGCGCCACGCTGAAGCACTTTCCCGGGCTGGGCGGGGTGGCGGTGGATACCCACCATTTCACCGCCCGGCTGGACACCCCGCCGGAACACCTTGCCGCCCGCGACTGGCAACCCTTCCGCGATGCCGCCCGCGCCGACGGCGCCATCATGCTCGGCCACGTGGTGTTGCCCGGCCTGGACGCCGAGCGCCCGGCTTCGCTGTCGCCGGCGGTAGTGCGCCTGCTGCGGCGGGAGTGGGGCTACCGCGGCCTGCTGATCACCGACGATCTCAACATGGGCGCGGTGTATCACCGCGGCGTCTGCCGGGCGGCGGTGGAGGCGCTGAGCGCCGGGGTGGACATGGTGCTGATCTCCTACGACCCGGATCAGTACTACCGCGCGATGCACTGCGCGATGGCGGCACTGCGGGCGGGCCGGATCGCGGCCCCCGGCGGTGCGCAACCCGGCGCTGCGGCGCTGCCGGTCGCGCTGCGGCGGCCGGCGGGCCGTGGCGACGCTGGCGGCTAGAAGCGGTAGTCGAGCGTCAGCATGGCATTGCGGCGCTCGCCCCAGCTGTAGGTGTTGTACATGCTCATCATCGTGTAGTACTTCTTGTCGAGCAGGTTGTTGATGTTGAGCGTCAGCGAGAGTTGCTGGTCGAACTGCCAGCGCGCCATCGCATCGACCAGCCAGCGGGCGTCCAGGGTGTGTTTCACCGAGCCATACACCGGGTTGTAGACGGTGGCCCAGGACTTGGACTGCCAGCGCCCGCCGCCGCCCAGCGTCAGGTTCTCCAGGCCGCCGGAGAACCTGTAGCTGGTGAACAGGCTGAACTGGTCTTCCGGATCTTCGGTGGACACTTTCTCGCCATCCAGCCGCGATACCCGGTGGGTGTAGCCGGCCTGCACCTGCCAGCGCGGCGCCAGTTCGCCCGACAGGGTGGCCTCCACGCCGCGGGTGATCACCCCCTGCACCGCGCGGTAGGCGGTGTCGCCCGAGGGGGTGAGGCCGCCGCTCTCCTCGGCGTAGTTGTCCTGCTTGACGCGGAAGTAGGCCAGCGTGGCGTTGAGGCGGCCGCCGTCCAGCGCGCCCTTGAGGCCGATCTCGTAGCTCTTGCCTTCCTCCGGCGCCAGGTTGCGGCCGCTCTCGTCCTTGTTGCTCTGCGGGTTGAAGATGGTGGTGTAGCTGGCATACACCGACAGGCGCGGGTCGAGGTCGTAGATGACGCCGGCGTAGGGCACGACCACGCCCCGTTCCTTGACGTACTCGTCGCGGTAGTTGGCGACCCGGCTGCCGAGGATGAACTTGAGCGCATCCGCCGGGTTGAGCCGCAGCGCGGCGTAGAGGCCGCTCTCCCGCGTGGTCTCGTCGTTCTCGCCCTTCCAGCTGGAGGCGTCCCAGTCGGGTTCGGCGACATGGCCGTTCCAGCCGTAGAAGTCGGCCACCGTGCCGTCGTAGCCGCCCGGCCAGTAGGCTTTGTTGGTCCAGCGCCGCTTGGCCGCGCTGGCGCCCAGCACCAGTTCGTGTTCGCGGCCGAACAGCTGGAAGGGGCCGCTGGCATAGACGTCGGCGGCATCGCTCACCGTCTTGCCCACGTACTGCCCCAGCCACAGGCTGGTGCCGCTGCCGTCCGCGGGATCGGGAGCGCCGCTGCCGATGGAGCCGAGCTGGGCGTCGTAGCCATTGATCTGGTGGTTCAACTGCAGCTTGGCCGTCCACCCGTTGGCGAAGTAGCGTTCCAGGGTGGCGAAGGCGGTGCGGGTGTATTGCTCCCAGTTGCTCCAGCGGGCGCCGGGGTTGTAGGAGCGGGAGGTGTCGTTGAAATCGCCCTGGCTGTTGAACAGGGGGATGCCGCCCCAGGTGGAGCCCTTGGGGATGTTGTCCTGGTAGTCCACGCCCAGGGTGAACAAGGTGTCGGGAGTGAGGTCGGCTTCGAGCACGCCGTAGAACACCGGGGTGCGGCGGCGGTAGTGGTCCAGCTCGGTGCCCTTGTCCTGGTAGGCCGCGACCACGCGACCGCGCAGGCTGCCGCTCTGGTTCAGCGGGCCGCCGAGGTCGGCCATGGCGCGGGAGCTGTCCCACGAACCGGCGCTCAGGCTGAGCTGGCCCTGGAACTGGCCGGTGGGCTTCTTGCGGATCAGGTTGATGGTGGCGCCGGGATCGCCGCTGCCGGTGAGCAGGCCGGTGGCGCCCTTGAGCACTTCGATACGGTCGTAGACCGCCATGTCGCTGAGGGTGTTGCCGGCGGAATAGGCGCTGTTGCGCCGCATCGGAATGCCGTCGTACTGGAAATTGTTGATGGCGAAGCCGCGGGAGAAATAGACGGTGCGCTCGCTGTCGTAGGTGACGAGGCTGACGCCGGGGGTGTGGCGGATGACGTCGTCGATGCTGTTGAGGGCGAAGTCGTTCATCTCCTGCCGGGTGATGACGCTGATGGACTGCGGCGTTTCGCGCGGGGTCAGCACCAGCCGGGTGGCGGTGGCGATGGTGCCGGGGGTGTAGCTGCCGCTGCCCTCGGTGATCTCGCCCAGCTGGTTGGCGGTGACCTGCACCTCGCGCAGGGCGCGCTCGCCCTCCGCGCCCGGCTGGCCCAGGGTCTGCAGCTTGCGCAGGTGGTAGCCGCCGTTGTCGCCGCGCACCGCTTGCAGGCCGCTGCCGCCGAGCAGCGTGTCCAGGCCCTGCTGCACCGTGGCCGCGCCGTTGAGCCCGGGGGAGCGCAGCCCCTCGGTGAGCGCCGGATCGAAGGACAAGGTGATGCCGGCGCTGGCGGCGAACTGGTACAGCGCCTGGCTGAGCGGCCCGGCCGGAATGGCATAGGCGGTGGCCGGCGCGGGCTGGGCGAGGG
>NZ_WUEI01000123.1 GCF_012911025.1 Azoarcus sp. TTM-91
GCTGGCTGGCTGGCTGGCTGGCTGGCTGGCTGGCTGGCTGGCTGGCTGGCTGGCTGGCTGGCTGGCTGGCTGGCTGGCTGGCTTGCCCGGAAAGGCAGGGGCACCGACGGAGCCCCTGCCTTTCCGGCGAAGGCGGTAGCCGCGGCGGCTCCGGCGTCTGGCCGGCGGGCCGCGCTCAGAAGCGGGTGTTCAGGCTCAGCGTGATGCGCCGCGGATCGCCGTAGATGGAGCCGGCATAGAAACCGTAGCGGCGGTAGTAAGTACGGTCGAACAGGTTGCTGATGTTGAGCGCCACATCCGTCTTCGCATCCACCTGGTAGCGCGCCATGGCGCTGAACAGGGCATAGCCCGGCAGCGTGACCTTGGTCGCCGCGCTGGCGGTGACGCCGTTGCTGGTGCTCAGCGGCGCGCCGGCCGGGCTGGAGACGGTAGGGATCTCGCTCTGCGCGGTCATGCCGCCGCCCACGGTGAGCTTGTTCCACTCGCCCGGCAGGCGGTAGGTGGTGTTCAGCCGCAGCAGGTGGCGCGGGTCGGAGCGGCCGGCGGTGGTGCTGGGGTCATCCACGTCGATGTAGGTGTAAGCGCCATAGATGTTCCAGTTGGGCGTCAGCGCGCCGGCCAGTTCGATCTCGAAGCCGTTGGTCTTCACGCCCTTGCCCTTGGCCTTGTAGGCCTGAGCGCCTGTCGGCGTGAGGTTGGCACCGTCAGCCTCGGCCATGTTCTGCTGCTCGTTCTCGAACACCGCCAGCGAAGCGTTGAGGAGGCCGTCCAGGAACTCGCCCTTGATGCCGGCTTCGTAGCTGGCACCGGTGATCGGGTCCAGATACTTGCCATCCACATCCTGCGAGGATTGCGGCTTGAACATATCGGTGTAGCTGACATACGCCGAGTAGTTGCGGTCGATGTCGTACACCACGCCGGCATAGGGGGTGACGACGTTCTTGTTGCCGCTGGGCGCGCCGTGGGTCTTCGCCCCGGCGGCGGTGTAGGCGTCGGCATAAGTGCGGTAGGTGCTGACGCGGGCGCCGAGGATGACGGCCAGCGGGTCGGCCACGCTGAAGCGGCTGGCGAGGAAACCGCCGTGGTTGTAGGTGCGGGTGATGGTCTTGGCGCCAGTGCGGGAGTGCAGCAGCGGAGCGAAGCTGCCATCCCAGCTATCCCAGTCGTTGATCGCCGCGCTGGCGCTGATGCGGCTCTGGCAGTTGCTGGCGAGTGCCACGCCGTTGAGCGAGCAGCGCATGCCGTAGGCGGTGGATTCACTCCAGGCGCTGCTGTAGCCCAGCATCAGCTCATGGGTGCGGCCGAAGAGTTCGAACGGGCCGGAGAGCTTCCAGTCCATAGTGCTCATGCTGTTCACACCTTCGGAGTGGAAGGCGTTGAGCACCGCGCCGCTGCCGTCCTGGTTCCAGTAGCCGCCGTAGCCGCCGCTGGTGCTGTTCACCTTGGCCACGCCCAGGTGACTGGTGGTGGCACCCCACATCTGCGCCGCCGCCAGTTCGGTCTTCCAGCCGCTGTCGAAGCGGTGTTCCAGGCGGGCGAAGGCAGTGGTGGCTTCCACCTCGCGGTAGCTCCAGTCCGCCACCGGGTTGGTCTTGCGCGACAGGCTGGTCTTGCTGCCGTCGGCGAACCAGATGGGCACGTTGGCGCCCCAGGTGGCGCCCTTGATGTAGCCCTTCTCGTGCTGCAGGCCGGCACCCAGGGTGGTACGGCTGCCCAGGTCCATCTCGAAGCTGGCGAGCGCGCCGTAGTTCTCGGTGGACTGGCGCTCGCGGAAGGAATCCGCCTGCTCGCTGCTGATGACGAAGCGCGAGCGCACCGAGCCGTCCTCGACCAGCGGCACGTTCACATCAGCCACCAGCCGGCGCTGGTCCCAGCTGCCCACCTGCAGGCCCACCTTGCCGCCGAAGGTCTTGCCCGGCCGCTTGCGCGTCAGGTCTATGGTGGCGGAGGCGTCGCCGGTGCCGCCGAGCAGGCCATTGGCGCCGCGCACGATGTCCACCCGGTCGTACAGGTCCATGTTCACCGCCATGCCCATGCTGTTGAAGCCGGTGCTGCCGTTGTAGGCCATGCCGTCGATCTTGTAGTTGCTGATCTCGCCGCCGCGGGCGCGGTAGGTGGTGCGGGCGCCGACGTCCATCTCGGTGAAGGTGATGCCGGCGGTGGTGGCCAGCACCTCGTCCATGGTGTGGATGTTCTGGTCGTCCAGCTGCTGGCGGGTGATCACGGTGACCGACTGCGGCGTCTCGCGGATGGACAAGCCCAGGCCGGTGGAGCCGGCGCTCTCGTCGGCGATGTAGGCACCGCTGCCTTCGGTAATGCCGGCCGCGGTGCCCTGCACCTTGACCTCGCCCAGCGTCAGCTCCGGCTTGCTCTCCTGCGCCCAGGCCGGCGCCGCGGCCAACGCCGCCTGCACCGCCAGCGCCAGCACCGCCGGCTTCACTCCCCGCCCCGCTCGGCTGCGCGCGCTGCCGGCCCCTGCTGTGCCGGCTCCGACCCGGCTCGACTGCAATACGTTCATACGCCCCTTCGTAATATGAATCATTATCATTGCCAAAAACAGGGCGCACTCTACGGGGGGCCTTGATACGATTGGTTTCGTTCTATTGGCCTTATGTAATGGCTTTGTACATACCTGCAGATGCGGCGGACGCGCTGTCCTGCCCATGCTGAATCGCGACATCCTGATCGCGGATGCGGACGCCGGCCTGCGCATGGCGCTGCCGCCGGTGCTGGCGCGGCGCGGCTACCGCAGCCGGGCGGTCGCCAGCACGGCGGCATTGCGCAGCGCGCTGGCGGCACAGGCGACCGACCTGCTGCTGCTCGACCCGGCCTTGGCGGACGAGCCGCAAACCGCCCTCTACGCCTGGCTGCGCGCGGCCGCGGTGCCTTTCATGCTGCTCTCCACCCGCGACGCCATCGACGCCCGCCTCGCCGGGCTGGCCGCCGGCGCCGAGGACTACCTGGTGAAGCCGGTGGACGTAGAGGAGGTCGGCGCCCGCATCAAGGCGGTGCTGCGCCTGGCCGGCGCGCCGGTAGCCGCTGCCGGCGATCACTACCTCCCCTTCCGCGGCTGGAAGCTGGACACCCGCAGCGCCGAGCTGCTCGCCGCCGACGGCAGCTGCCACCGCCTGCCGGTCAGCGACTACCGGGTGCTACTGGCGCTGCTGGATGCGCGCAACCGCATCCTCGGCCGCGACGCGCTCTACCGCCAGGCCTTCGGCCGCCCCGCCAGCGCCGGCGACCGCGCGCTCGACGTCTGCATCAGCCGCCTGCGCCGCCGGCTGGGCGACGACGCCCGCCGGCCGATGCTGATACGCACCGTGCGCAACGAAGGCTACATGCTGCACGCCGACGACGGCGCGGCGGAACGCAGCGGCGGCTGAATACGCCGGCCGGGCCTCGGGACGAGCGGATCGCCCTTGCGCCGGCACCGGCCCGGGCCGCGCCAGCGGAACAAAAGGCGGCGGCTCCGGGTCCAGTCCCGGCGTGCGCGCCGCCAGCAAAAAGCAGCCTTCCGGCGACACCCCTATAATCCCTGCCCTCGTAGCGGGAATGCTCCCGCCGGCCGTAGCACCGTGCGGCTTGCCCCGCCCTCTCCCCTCTGCTCCCGATCCCAGCCGATGCGCCACCTGCTCCTGCCCCTGATCCTCGCCAGCCTCGCCCTCGCCGCCTGTGGCGAGAAAGTGGAAGACACCCGCCCCGGCCAACCGGTGAAACACCGCCAGGAAGCCTTCAAGGGCTTCATCCGCGCCTTCGAGCCCATGGGCACCATGCTGCGCGACGACAAGTACGAACAGCAGGCCTTCGCCCACCTCGCCCAGGCCCTGGTCGCCCAGCGCGACGCGCCGTGGAGCTACTTCGGGCCGGACACCGACTACCCGCCGAGCAAATCCACCGCCGACGTTTGGAAGCGGCCGGAAGCTTTCGAGGCCGCGCGCCAGCGCTTCATCGCCGCCACCGACACCCTGGACACCGCCGCCGCCAGCGGCGACAAGGCCGCGGTGAAGCAGGCCTACGACGCGGTGTACGACAGCTGCAAGGCCTGCCACCGGGATTTCCGCAAATAAGCGGCTGAAGCAGCGCCGCACGCTCCAGCGGCGCCCAGCCCCTGCAGGCCGGCGCCTGCTCCGGCTCTCCCATCGCGCGGTACGCCCCTGCCCTGCACATGCCGCGGCCGCCTGCAAAAAACGGCCAGTCGGAACATGTAAAGAAATGAAAGCAGGAAGCCCATCTCGGGTAGCATTCGGGGCTTCCGTCCCAGCATGACACCCGCACGGCCGCGTCACGCCACAGGCGTCGCGGCGCTTCTGCATGTCTGCCGTGCATCTGCGGTGTCTCCGGGACGAGTGCAATCCAATCGAATCAAGGGAAAGCATGAACCGGATCTTCAGTGTCGTCTGGAGCCGGGCGCTGCGCGCCTGGGTGGTCACCAATGAGCACGCCGTGCGCCGGGGCCGCCCCGGCGCCGGGCGGACCAGCACCAGTCGCGCCGGGCAGCCCGAAGCCGGCCGCGGGAGCCGCCATGCGCTGCCGCTGCGGTCCGCGCTTTGCCTCGCGCTGGGCGCCGCCGGCCCGCTCCATGCCGCCGACCTGCCCACAGGCGGCGAGATCGTGCTGGGTAGCGGCCAAATCGGCACGCCCGCCGCCAACCACATGATCATCGACCAGAGCAGCGGCAAGCTGGCGATCAACTGGCAGAGCTTCGATATCGGCGCTGGCAACCGCGTCACCTTCCGGCAGCCCGGCAGCGACGCCATCGCCCTCAACCGGGTGCTGGGCAGCGACGGCTCCAAGATCCTCGGCCAGCTGGACGCCAACGGCCGCGTCTTCCTGATCAACCCCAACGGCATCCTGTTCGGCAGCGGCGCCCAGGTGAGCGTGGGCGCGCTGGTAGCCTCGACGCTGGACCTGTCGAACGATGACTTCGCCGCCGGCCGCTACCGCTTCAGCAGCAGCGGCACGCCGGCCGCGGTGATCAACCAGGGCACGCTCAGCGCGGCCGATGGCGGCGCGGTGGCGCTGCTCGGCGGCAAGGTGAGCAACCAGGGTGTGATCAGCGCCCGCCTGGGCACGGTGGCGCTGGCCGCCGGCAAGGAAATCACCCTGGACTTCGCCGGCGACGGCCTGCTCAACGTGCAGGTCGACCAGGGCGTGGCCGAAGCGCTGGTGGAAAACCGCCAGCTGATCGCGGCCGACGGCGGCACCGTCATCCTCACCGCCCAGGCCAGCGACGCCCTGCTGCGCACGGTGGTGAACAACACCGGCGTGATCGAGGCGCAAACCGTGGGCGAGCGGGAAGGCAAGATCCTGCTGCTGGCCGGCATGGACGATGGCGTGGTCCACGCCGGCGGCACACTGGATGCATCCGCGCCCGATGGCGGCAACGGCGGCTTCATCGAGACCTCGGCCGCCACCGTGACCCTGCTGGACGGGCTGAAGGTCAGCACCCTGGCCGCAAGCGGCACCACCGGCACCTGGCTGATCGACCCTTACGACATCACCATTTCGGCTTCCAGCAGCAGTAGCGTGTCTGTCAACGCAGGCGGGTCCCCCTGGCAAGTCACGCCCACCGGCACATCGTCCAACATCAACAACACAACGCTGTCCGCTTACCTGTCTAGCTCCAACGTCACCATTTCCACCGTGGGTGCCGGCTCGGCGGCGGGCAACATCACGGTGACCGCGCCGGTGAACTGGAGCGCCGCCACCACGCTGACCCTGAACGCCGACAGCACCACCGGCGGCATCTACCTCGGCGCCAACATCACCGGCAGCAACGCCGCCAGCGGCCTGGTGCTGAACGCCGGCGCCGGCGGCATCTCCCAGTCGGTCGGCGCCATCACCGTCGGCACCCTGACGGCAAACACCAGCAACGGCGGCTCGGTGGCGCTGACCCTGTCCGGCAACGCCATCGCCACCCTGGCCGCCTCCAGCGCTGCCGGCTCCTTCAGCCTGCTCAACGGTGGCGCCCTCACCGTGTCCGGCGCAATCAGCAGCAACGGCACCACCACCATCGGCACCACCAGCGGCAACCTGACCATCGCCGCCGCCCAGAGCGACAGCCACGCCAACGCCAGCCTGACCCTGAGCGCCGGCGGCGAGCTGATCATCAAGAAGGACATCACCCAGAGCGGCAGCAACGCCGCGCTGGTACTGAACCACGGCAGCGGCTACAGCCTGCGCGACGGCGCGCGCGTCACCTTGTCGGACGCAGGCTCCAGCCTGAGCATCAACAGCATCGCCTACACGCTGATCCGCGACCTGGCCGGCCTGCAGGCCGTCGGCGGCAGCGGTCTGTATGCGCTGGCCACCGATATCGACGCCAGCGCAAGCGCAGGCTGGGACGCCGGGGCGGGCTTCGCTCCGATCAGCAGCTTCAGCGGCACCGTCGCCGGCCTGGGCCACACCATCGACAGCCTCGTCATCAACCGCCCCGCAGCCTCCCAGACCGGCTTGTTCGGCACAACCGCCGGCGCCGTGCTGCGCGACCTGACGCTGTCCAACGTGAGCGTGACCGGCGCCGCCCGTGTCGGCGCGCTCGTTGGCAATGCCAGCAATACCGCGGTGAGCAATGTGCATGTCACCGGCTCGGTCTCCGGCTACCAGGAGGTCGGCGGTGTGGCCGGCTGGTTCAGTGATTCGAGCTTGCGGGATTCGTCCTCGTCCGCCTCGGTCAGCGCCAGCTACAACACCGCCGGCGGTCTGATCGGTTATGGCTACTACGGCATCGACATCAGCGACGCCTATGCGACCGGGCCGGTGACCGCGGCCGGCAGCGAGGCGGGCGGCCTGTTCGGCCGTGTCGCCGAGGTCACGCTGACCCTGAACAAGGTCTACGCCAGCGGGGCGGTTTCCGCAGCCTCAAGCACCGGCGGCCTCATCGGCATCGCCAACGGATCCAACACGGTGACGGCCCTGTCCGCCTATTGGGATGTTGACAGCACCGGGCAGGCGGGCAGCGCCGGCGCTTACGGCACCGGCATCGCCAACGCCAATGCCTACACCCAGGCCACCTATGGCGGCTTCGACTTCACCAATACCTGGGTGATGCTGCCCGGCAGCACCCGGCCGATGCTGCGCAGCGAATACTCGACCACCGTCTACACCCCGCACGCGCTGCAGCTGATGGCGCTGGACCTCGCCGCCAGTTACCGCCTGGGCACGGATCTCGACCTGAATCCGTCCTTCACCGCCAATGGCGGCTACTACGGCGACGTATGGAACAGCGCGGGCTTCAGCCCCATCGGCAGCAATGCCAGCCACTTCACCGGCAGTTTCGACGGCCAGGGGCACACGCTGAGCGGGCTTTTCATCAATCGCGGCGGAGCCAACTACATCGGCCTCTTCGGCTACGCCCAGGGCGCGGCGATCCAGAACCTTGCCCTGCTCGGCGGCAGCCTCACCGCGAACAGCAATGTCGGGGCCCTGGTCGGCTACATGGCGGGCGGCTACCTCGGCAATGCCTCCAGCTCGGCCACCGTGTCCAGCATCAGCACCGGCGAGTCCAACACCGGCGGCCTCGTCGGCACCAACGACGGCGGCACCATCAGCGATGCCTCGGCAAGCGGCGATGTTACCGGCGCCGGCTACCAGGTCGGCGGGCTGGTCGGCTACAACGTCAACGGCGGCCTCATCCGCCGCAGCTACGCCAATGGCGACGTCATCGGCACGGCCTCCGCTTCTGGCTACATCGGCGGGCTGGTCGGCGCCAACGGCTATACCGGCAACAACGGCGGCACCATCACCCAGTCCTACGCCACCGGCACGGTGACCGGCGCCGCCGGCCCCATCGGCGGGCTGGTTGGCCACAACGAGGGCAGCATCAGCGACTCCTATGCCATGGGCTCGGTGATCGGCACCGGTTCGGCCACGAGTATCGGCGGGCTGGTGGGGGTCAACTTCGTCAACGGCACCATCGCCACCAGCTACGCCACCGGCTATGTCAGCGGCAACCTCACCGGCGGACTGGTGGGGTACAACAACAGCACCTCGGGCGCAATCCTCCAGAGCTACTGGAATATCCAGACCTCCGGGCAATCCTCAGGCGTCGGCGGCGGCGTCGGCAGCGCCACCGCGCGGACCACCGCGCAGTTGCAGGGCAGCCTGCCAGCCGGCTTCTCTTCCTCCATCTGGGGCGTGGGCTCCAACCTGTATCCCTACTTCAGCTGGAATTACAGCACCACCCCCATCGCCATCTCCGGCACCGCCTACGGCAGCGCCGGTGGCAGCGCGCTGGCCGGCGCCACGGTCACCGCAATCTCCGGCGGCGGCGTCATCGGCAGCGCGAGCAGCGGCGCCAACGGCTACTACTACATCCTCGGCACCGCGGACACGCTGGACGCCAACGGCGCCCTCAGCTACCTCGACGGCCACGCCACCCAGGGCGCGGCCTACGCCGACACCGTCGGCCTCAACGGCGTCCAGGGCATGGACATCTACGGCAACGCGGTGCATTTCATCGCCGGCAAGAGCAGCCTCAGCGCTACCCGGAGCGCCTATGTGGCTGCCCGCGGCGCCTACGCCGACAGCGACCTGAGCTTCCTCTCGACTTCGTCGCTGACGCCGCTCACCAGCGCCGGCTACGGCGTGTACCTGGACGCCAGCGGCAGCTACCTGCTGGATGCCTCGCTCGACTCCGGCGGCGCGCTGTCGCTGGCGAGCGGCGGCGGCTTCAGCCTCAGCGGCTCGCGCACCCTGAGCGCCGGCGGCACCCTGACGCTGCACGACACGGTGTCGTGGAGCGACGCCTCCACCCTGACGCTGAGCACCAGCGGTGGCAACGCCATCGTCGTCGACGGCGCCATCACCGCCGCCAACGGCACCCTCGCCCTCGACGCGCCTGCGGCGGGGATCGGCGCCACCGCCGCCATCGCGGTAGGCGTCTTCGACCTGCAAGGCGGCCACTGGTCCCAGCTCTCCGCCAACCTGCCCAGCTTCAGCGCGGGCGACTTCCGCCTCGGCAGCGGCACCACTTTCCTGCGCGCCAGCGGTGGCGACGGCAGCACCGCCACGCCCTACCTGATCGAGGATGTGTATGGCCTGCAGGGCATGGCCTCGACCAACCTGCTCGCCGACCACTTCGCCCTGGCGGCGGACATCGCCGCCAGCGGCACCGCCGGCTGGAACGGCGGCGCCGGCTTCAACCCCATCGGCACCAGCGGCACCCCGTTCAGCGGTTCTCTGGATGGCCAAGGGCACACCATTGGCGGCCTCACCATCAACCGTGCCGCCACCAACGGCATCGGTCTGTTCGGCGTCACCCAGGGCGCAACCATCCGCGACCTCGGACTGGTGGGCGGCAACATTGCCGGCGCCAACCGCGTCGGCGCGCTGGTCGGCTTCATGCAATACGGCAGCCTCAGCGGCAGCTTCGCCACCAGCAGCGTCAGCGGCGATGCGCTGGTCGGCGGCCTGGTCGGCCTGAATGGCCTGGCGGGTAGCGGCGGCACCATCAGCACCTCCTACGCCGCCGGCGCGGTCAGCGCCGCCACCGGCGCGGCAGGCGGTTTCGTCGGCGGTAACGCCGGCATCATCATGGACGCCTACGCCACAGGCACGGTGAGCGGCGGCGACAGCGTCGGCGGATTCGTCGGCACCGCCGACAGCGGCAACATCTCCAGGGCCTACGCCACCGGCGCGGTCAGTGGTGGCACCCAGCTCGGCGGTTTCGCCGGCAACGTCCAGGCCGGCGCGGTCAATACCGGCAGCTTCTGGAACACCGACAGCACCGGCCTGCTTAGCGCTACTGGCGCGGGCAGCAGCGCCGGCATCACCGGCCTGACGAGCGCGCAGATGCGCTCGCTCGCCACCTACGCCGGCTGGAGCATCGACGACGCCGGCGGCACCGGCTCGGTCTGGCGCATCTACGATGGCTACACCGCGCCGCTGCTGCGCACCTTCCTCACCAGCCTCACCGTCACCGGCGGCAACGGCAGCAAGACCTATGACGGCACCGCCGCCAGCACCGACGTCGGCAACCTGAGCTACAGCCCCGGCGGCTACGATTCCTCCCTGCTGCTGGGCAGCGCCAGCTACGCCACCGCCAGCGCCAATGCCGGCAGCTACAGCGGCGGCACCCTCAGCCTGGACGGCCTCTACTCCACCCAGCGCGGCTACGACATTACCCTCGTCGCCGGCAGCTTCGTCATCACGCCCAAGGCCATCACCGTCACCGCCAACAGCGGCAGCTCCAGCTTTGGCGGCGGCGGCCTCGCCAATCCCGGCCTGAGCGCCAGCGGGCTGATCGCCGGCGAGGACGTCTCGGTACTCACCGGCCTGAGCAACAGCTTCGGCATCACCGCCGCCACCCCGGCCGGCACCTACACGCTGACGGTGAATGGCAGCCTGACCAACGGCAACTACACCCTCAGCCAGCGGGTGGACGGCAGCTGGACGGTAACGGACGGCGCCCCCCTCGATCTGCCGGCTTATGCCGAAGCCGTGGCCTCCACCAGCCAGAGCGATCGGCGCCACCCGCCGCCGCTGGCCACCGCGGATGCCGGTGCCACGCCTCCCCTGTACGAAATCGTCGCCGGCGGCCTGCGCCTGCCCGGCTGCGCTGGCGCCCCCGACTCGCAATGCGCCCAAGGAGCCCGCTGATGCGTTTCCCCCACATGCTGCCGGCCGGCATGTTCGCCACCGCCCTGCTCACCACCCCGCTGCTCCAGGCCGCGCCGCCCGATGCCGGCCAGTCGATGCGCGAACTCGAGCAAGGCCCGCCGCAACTGCCACCGCGCCAGCGCCTGGAGCTGGAGCTGCCCGACAGCCCCAGCGGCAGCACGGCCGACGACGGCAGCCGGGTGCAGGTCAGCCGCTTCCTCATCGAAGGCAACACCGCCATTTCCACCGCCGAGCTGCAAGCCGAACTGGCCGACCTGCCCCAGCGCAGCCTGTCACTGGGCGAACTGCGCGAAGGCGCCAGCCGCCTCACCCGCCTCTACCGCAGCCGCGGCTACCCGCTCGCCCGCGCCTACCTGCCGGCGCAGGAAATAGACCAGGGCGTGGTCAGGATCGCCGTGCTGGAAGGCCGCTACGGCCAGGTCCGGGTGGACAAGGCGGACGGCATCCACGCCTGGGCGCTGGCACCGCTGCATGCGCTGCGACAGGGCGACGTGGTCCGCGCCGATGCGCTGGAGCACAGCCTCCTGCTGCTGCAGGACACCCCGGGCCTGAGCGTGCGCTCCACCCTGAAACCGGGCGCAGAGGTCGGCACCAGCGACCTGGTGGTTCAGGTGGAGCCGACACCGCTGCTGAGCGGCAGCGTGGATCTCGACAACTACGGCAACCGCTACACCGGCGCCTACCGCCTGGGCGCCACGGTGAACCTCAGCAACCCGCTGGGCATCGGCGACCAGCTGACGCTGCGAGCGCTGGGCACCGACGAAGCGCAGCGCTACTACCGCGCCGCCTACCAGCTGCCCGTCAGCCCCTGGGGCACCCGGCTCTCCCTCGCCTACTCCAGCATGGACTACCAACTGGCGCGCGACTTCGACGACCTCGACGCCCACGGCACCGCCCGCATCGCCAGCGCCCAGCTATTGCAGCCGCTGGTGCGCAGCCGCGACTTCTGGCTCTCCGCCGGGCTGGAGTTCGCCGACAAGCGCCTGCGCGACAAGATAGACGCCTTCGCCTACCGCAAGGACAAGCGCGCCCGGGTTCTCAGCGCCGCCCTCGCCGCCTCGGCGCAGGATCAGTGGCTGGGTGGCGGCAGCACCAGCGCCACGCTGGAATACAGCGTGGGCGACCTGCACATCAAAGACGAGGCCGAGCGCCAGCTCGACCGCAGCACCGCCCGCACCGAAGGCAGCTTCGCCAAGCTGGTCGCCAACCTGCAGCGCCTGCAGCGCCTCACCGACCGCTTCAGCCTCTACGCCCGGCTGCAGAGCCAGTGGGCGGACGGCAACCTCGACAGCTCGGAGAAGCTCAACCTCGGCGGCGCCTACGGCGTGCGCGCCTATCCGCAAGGCGAGGCGGTAGCCGACGAAGGCTGGCTCACCAGCATCGAACTGCGCTACGCCCTCACCCCCGCCTGGCAGCTCAGCACCTTCCTCGACCACGGCCAGGCAAGGCTGAACAAGCGCAGCTGGGATGAAGACGACAACTACCGCCAGCTCTCCGCCGCCGGCCTGGGCGCCAGCTGGAGCAAGCAGGGCTGGGACATCAACGCCGTGGCCGCCTGGAAGCTGGGCGCCGAAGAGGCCGAGAGCGACAGCGACCGCAGCCCCAGGGTATGGCTGCAGCTAGTGAGGCGGTTCTAGGACTCAGGCGAGCGCGGCTCGTCGCGCCGCGGCGCGGAGGGCTCAAGGGACGGGGACTTGGGGCCCGGCGATACGCGGAACGCCGCCTGTGGCGGCACGGCGGCGGCAGGGTACCCGGCCGGCTCGCTTCCCCCCTCGCCGGAGAGAGCAGGGGAGAGGAGCGCCAAAGGGGCGGCTACGTTCCAGCCCCACGCGGCCCCACCTCTCCGCCCCGCGGCCCTGC
>NZ_WUEI01000124.1 GCF_012911025.1 Azoarcus sp. TTM-91
CCACCGTCTAATTCGTCGGCAGCGTCAGATGTGTATAAGAGACAGCATTGGGGGCGTCCTTTTCTCTCGGGTATGTGTACGAATATACAGTCTCGCCGTGTCGGCTTGAAGAGGGCGGCGTGAGACAATCGCCGCCCTTCGTCTTTTCCGGGTTGCACGCATGTCCGAGGTTCAACACACCATTACCGATCTGGTCGTCCACAAGCTGGTGAAGGGGCCGGAAGGGCCGGCGGGCATCGAGCTGCGCAGCACCGCTTGCGTGCTGGACAACGCCGCGGTGCGGCTGGTGGAGCAGCTGTGCAGCCAGTACGCGAGCAAGGCCGGCAAGGGCTACGGCCACTTCGAGGCCGACATCGCCACTTTCCCGATGGTGGAGCTGGTGCGCGACTACGTGGTCGAGCGCAAGACGGACTTCATCGGCCTGTCGCGGCAGATGATGGAGCTGCTGCAAGCCTGCGCCGACGATGAACTGGACAGCGGCGGCCATGTGGTGATCAGCCGCATCAAGGAAGGCGACACCGACTGCCTGTGGGTGGCGCTGGTGGGCGAGAAGGTGGGCAGCGCAGTCAATGGCAACCTGGACATCTTCGACTGCAGCTACCTGGACCTGAACGAGCTGCGTGCCGCCGGGCGCATCGACCTCACTGGCTGGCAGCGCGGCGACGAGCGCTACATCAGCTTCCTCAAGGGCCGGGGCGACGTCGCCGGCTGGTTCAAGCGCTTCATCGGCTGCAGCGACGTGGTGATCGCGCTGAAGGAAACCAAGAAGCTGGTGCAGACGCTGACGCAGTTCGCCGACACCCAGCACCTGGAGCCGCAGGCGCGGGATGCGCTGATGCAGCGCGCCCACGTTTACCTGGACGAACTGGGCGAGAGCGGCGCGCCGCTGGCGATCGACGAGGTGGCGAAGGAAGTGTGGCCGGAGCAGCCGGAGCAGCTGAGCAAGGCGCTGACCGCGGAGGACGTGAAGCTGGCGAGCGGCTTCGTGCCCGACCGCCGCGCCATCCGCCCGCTGGTGCGCTTCAAGGCCAGCGCGGAGGAGTGGAAGCTGGAGTTCGACCGCGCCAGCCTGCGCTCCGGCGCGGTGCAGTACGATCGCGAGGCCGGCACGCTGGTGCTGTCCAACCTGCCGGATTACCTGAAGCAGATGCTGATGGAGGAGTGAGGCGGCCGCAGCGGCGCGGCGCTCAGCGCTCCTCGCCGCTGTGCCCGGCGAGCAGGCTGGCGCGCGCGGTGGCCAGCAGCCGTCCGGATTCCGCCTCGTCCGGCAAGGCCCGTGCCAGCATCAGGGCGCCCACCATGGTCGATAGCGTGGTCTGCGCCCGGGTGTCGCGGCTGGCCGCGTCTTCGCCGGGGGCGACCTCCCGCAGCAATTCCAGCAAGTCCTGCAGGTTGGCGCCCAGCGCCTGGCGCAGCTCCGGTTCGTGGCGTGGCGCTTCCGCCGCCAGCGTGGTGAACATGCAGCCCTGGCCGGGGTTGTCGCGGTGGGCGGGGGAGAGATAGGCGGCGACCAGCGCGACGTAGGGATCCTCCCCCCGGCCGCGGGCGCCGTCGATGATGCGCCGCCAGCGCCGCACCGACTGCTGACCGGCGCGCTCGCAGGCCTCTGCCGCCAGCGCCGCCTTGGAGGCGAAGCTGCCGTAGAAGCCACCGTGGGTGAGGCCGGCCTCCTGCATCAGCTTGGCCACGCCTATGCCGTCTATGCCCTTTTCGCGGAACAGCCGCGAGGCCACGTCCAGAACCCGCTCGCGGTTCTCGGCGGCGCGTTCCCTGCTCACTTTCATGTTCTTGCTCCTGGCGGCCGGTCTTTGCCGCATTGCTTGACATCATACATTACGCTCGTAATCTATGAGGCCCAACCCCGAGGACCGCGCCCTTGCGCGGCCAAGACCGCCCGACGAGGCAGGAGGAGCAGGCATGACCCAACAGACCGCCCAGCACACCGCGCAGCAGACCCCGTTCGACCGCAGCAAGCCCTACTACCTGGATGACATCCAGGTGGGCATGCGCTTCACCAGCGCCTCCCATGCGCTGGAGGAGAGCCAGATCAAGGCTTTCGCCGGCGAGTTCGACCCGCAGCCCTTCCACCTGGACGACGAAGCGGCGCGCGGCACCCTGTTCGGCGGCCTGGCCGCCAGCGGCTGGCACACTGCGGCACTGACCATGCGGCTGCTGGTGGAGGGCGGCGCGCCCATCGCCGGCGGCATCATCGGCGCTGGCGGCGAACTGAGCTGGCCGCGGCCTACCCGGCCGGGCGACGTGCTGACGGTGGTGAGTGAAGTGCTGGAGGTGACGCCCTCGCGCTCCAAGCCGGATCGCGGCATCGTCACCCTGCGCAGCGAAACCCGTAACCAGCACGGCGACGTGCTGCAGGTGCTGACTTCCCGCCTGGTGGTGCCGCGCCGGCAGACGGCAGGCTGAAACGCTCCTTGCTCCGCCTCAGCGCTTGCGGCGCCGCCGCCGGGCGCCGCCGTAGACGCTGAGGCCGAGGCCGAACAGCAGCAGGGTGAGGGGAGCGGGCGCAGGCAAGGTGTGCGTCTGCAAGCTGCCGGGCCAAGGCGCGCTGGCGCCGAAGGCCAGCATGAAGCGGGTATCCGGCCCCAGCCTGCTGCCCTGGCTGCCGATGTCGCCGATGTCGGGGCTTTCACCGCTGCGCGGGGCAGCCAGTGGGGGAGGCAGTGCGGGTGGCAGCGTGAGTTGCAGGAAAGCGGTGGCGGCGAAGGCGGGCGGGTGCTCGCTGCCGGCATCCTCGGCCGGGCGGCCCGGCAGCGCGGCCGCCACCATTGCATGCCGGGGTGCCTGTCCGGCCGGTAATGGAGCCAGGGCGAGGAGAGGGGGTTCCAGTTGCAGCAGGGCGCGCGGGGCTGGTGCCGTCTTCCACTCCAGCGGTGCCGCCGCGGCCGGCGCCGCAGGAAGGGCGCCGGCCAGCACGGCCAGCAATGCAAGCTCGAGTTTCCTCATTGCCGCCGCTCTCTCCATTGGTGTTGGTTTTTTTATCCAACAAGCAATGAATATGCCAAAGGCGTTTTGGCGCATGCTCACGGGCTTGCCGGGCAAGGCTCAGGCGCTGACCGTGGGCGGTTGTAAATTTCGCCGACGCCGGGGCGGCCCCGGCATGGCGCAGGCGCCGGTCCGGTTCAGACGATGCCGCCGTTGGCCCGCAGCGTCTGGCCGTTGATCCAGCCGGCGGCCGGGCTGGCGAGGAAGGCGACCGCGGCGGCGATGTCCTCCGGCGTGCCCAGCCGCTCCAGCGGCGCCATCTTGGCCAGGCGCTCCACCGTCTCCGGCGTCTTGCCATCAAGGAAGAGCGCAGTGGCGGTCGGGCCGGGGGCGACGGCGTTGATGCGGATATCCCTGCCGCGCAACTCCTTGGCCATGATGTTGGTGATGGTCTCGATGGCGCTCTTGGTCGCCGCGTACAGCGCATAGCCCGGCAGCGCGAGGCCGATCACGCTGGTGGAGAAGTTGATGATGCGGCCGCCCTGTTGCAGCCGGGTCGCCGCCTCCCGCAGGGTGTTGAAGCTGCCCTTCACGTTCACCGCGAACAGGCGGTCGAAGGTGGCGTCGTCGGTGTCGCCGAGGTGGGGCAGGTTGGCGGGCATGATGCCGGCGTTGTTCACCAGTACGTCGACGCGGCCATAGCTTTGTTCAGCTGCGTCGAACAAGTGTTTCGCCGCCGCTGGCTCGGATACGTCGGCCTGCTCCGCGACCGCCTGGCCGCCTGCCGCAACGATGGACTGCACCACCGCCTCCGCTTCCGCGACCCGGCCGGCGTAATTGACCACCACCGCATAACCGTCTTCGGCCAGCCGGCGGGCGATGGCGGCGCCTATGCCGCGGGAGGCGCCGGTGACGATGGCGACCTGGGGGGATTGCTCTGTTGTGTTCATGCCTTTCTCCGCTTCTGTTCGCTAGGGAAAGACCCGCCGGGGCGGGTCCTTGAAGCGGATTATTCTGTTGGAAGCCGGCGCGATAAATCCTGCTTTCTGGTTTGACTATCCAGCAGTGGCCAACAATGAGGGCCGCCCCCGCTGCGCACGGATCGGCGGAGAGGGGCGGCGGCAGGTGGTTCCGGCCGTCTGGCTGCTTTCTTCCTCAAGCCTGCCGCACCGGAATGCCGGCCAGGCTGCCGCCCAGGCGCTGCGGCGCTGGCGGCCGCGCCACCCGGGGCGGCCCGGCGGGCGCATCCTCCAGCAGATGCTCCGGGATGTAGCCGGCGTCATAGAAGTGCTGGCACAGGGCGTAAGGGGCGAGAAAGTCCTCCTGCTCGCGGAAGGCGGAGAGCCGGCAGGCGCCGCCGCACACGCTGTTGAAGGGGCAGCGGCCGCAGACGCCATGCAGTTCCGCGGTGCGCAGCGAGCGGGTGTAGTGGAACAGCGGCGACGCCCGCCAGATGTCGCGGAAGCGCCGCTGGCGCACGTTGCCGGCCACCAGCGCCGGCTCGTCGCTGGCCACGCCGCAGATGGAGACATCGCCATTCGCCAGCACGCCGCAGAAGTTCTCCGCCCAGCCGCAGGCCACGCCGCGGCCGGGAATGATCTCGTCCAGGTACTGCAGCAGCGGCGGCAGGTTCACGAAGATGTTGAGGCCGGCGCGCTTGCGCAGCACATGGCAGTACTCCCGCAGCTGCATGATCTCTTCCGTGAGCAGCGCGCGCTCCTCCAGGTGCTCGCCGCGGCCGTTGGGGTGCAGCAGGGAGAGGCGCATGGTGCAGTCGAAATCGCGGGCGATGCGGGTCAGCGCCGTCACCTCCTTCAGGTTGGCGCTGAAGATGGTGGCGTTGATGTCGAACTTCAGCCCCGCCGCATGCAGCCGCCGCAGGCCGGCGCGGGTACGGGCATGGGCGCCGCGCTGGCCGCGCAAGGCGTCGTGCACCGCCGGGCCGCCATCCATCGAGATGGAAAGGCTGAGCTTGGGCAAGGTGGCCAGAAAGGCCACCGCTCCGGCGCTGAACAGGGTGCCATTGCTGGCGAGGGAGACTTCCATGTCGTGGGCGGCGAAGGCGCTCGCCACCTCCCGCCAGTCGCTGCGCGCCAGCGGTTCGCCACCGGAGAGGATGACGCGGCGGGCGCCCAGCGCGGCGGCATCCGCTGCCACTTCGCGTACGGTTTCCAGCGGCAGGTTCTCGGTGCGGCCGCGCACCGCCTTGTCGTAGCAGAAGGTGCAGCCGAGGTTGCAGCTCTTGGTGGCGTTGAAGTGCAGGGTGTCCAGCCGCGGCGCCGGCGACGGCGCCTCGGCTGGCATCTGGCGTAGCGGGGCGGGGGCGACGTCCATGGCTTCAGCCCACCTTGACGGCGCCGAGCAGGCGGGCGGCGACGGCGTCTATCAACTCATCGCTGATGTCGGCCGGGTTGATCACGCTGTCCAGCGGGCTGGCATCCTTGCCGGCGCCACAGGCCACACACCAGGCCTGGGTGCCGAGGTCCTTGAGGCCTTCGACGAACTCCTTCAGCGCGCGGGCCTCGAGGATGGGCGCCGCCTGCTTCTGTACCCAGTCCAGCTTGTCGGTCAGCTCTATGCCCTTGCCGGCGCCGCAGGCCACGCACCATTCCTGGTTCGCGCCGGGATTTCGCAGCCGCGAGATGGCGTCGCGCAGCGCGGCGCGGTCCACCGAAACCTGCAGATCGCGGGAAAGCAGCAGGGATTTGGAGTCGGACATGGCAGTCTCCTTGAGCCGGTGAGAGCCGCCCGGCCGGGGTGGTCGTGGCGGTGCTCGGAGCCTAGGAAGCGGGTAGCCCTGCTTCAAGGAGGGAAATACGACAATGCCGCCCCAGGCTGGGCGAGCCGGCTTGCAGGGAGGTGGCGGCGCGCTCGGCGGAAAGCGTTAAATGGGGAGGGCCGCGGTTTGCGCAGCCAAGTGGCGCTATGCACCGGCGGGGCGACCCCTCGGGCTCCGGCGGTTTCCATCCGGCAGGTGCGGTGGGGGCCGCCGGACGGTCTAAGACTTTGGCAGCGATGTGCCGGATGCCCGCGCTGGGCAAGTCCGCCCTGGCACGACCGCGGCGGACAGGGAGACGGGATGAATCCTTACCAGACATACTTGGAGGCGGTGCGCGGAATGCTGGCTGGCCATGCGGACGCCTCGCGGGCGGAGGCGATGCGCGCCTACATGCGCGGGCGTTTCCTCTTCCTCGGCGTTCCCATGCCCTTGCGCCGCAGCGCCACTGCCGCCTTCTGCCGCCAGCCGCTGGAGGCTCAGGCGCTGCTGGGCGTGGCCGACGCGCTGTGGACGTTGCCGGAGCGGGAGTATCACTACGTGGCGGTGGACCTGCTCGCCCGCCAATGGAAAACGCTGACGCCAGCGCATGTGGAGGCGCTGCTCGCCCTCGCTGCCCGCGGCGCCTGGTGGGACACGGTGGACAGCCTCGCCGGCGTGGTGGGCGACCTGCTTAGGCGGGCGCGGCGGTCAGGGGCGGTGGACGCCCAGTCAGGCATGGATGACGCGCTGCAGCATGAAAACCTGTGGCGCCGCCGGGTGGCGATGATCCACCAGCTCGGCTGGCGCGCGGAGACCGATAGCGGCCGCCTGTTCCGCTATGCGCTGGCGCTCGCCGGCGAGCCCGACTTCTTCATCCGCAAGGCGATAGGCTGGGCGCTGCGCGACTATGCGCGCCACGATCCCGCAGCGGTACTGGCTTTCCTGCAAGGCGAGGGCGGGCGGCTGTCGTCGCTGAGCCGGCGGGAGGCCGGCCGGCATCTGGGGCGGGGTTGAGTCAGGGGTTGTCTGCTGCTCGCCGCAGGGCAAGCGGAGCGGCATCGCGGGAGCGGCCTGAATTAATTTCAGGCGTAGCCGGAGAATTTATCGTTTGCTGCGTTGCAGCATCGCGTCTAGAGTGCGAGCAAACATAAAAGGCCTCCCCCGGCCCCCGGAGAGAATCATGGATTACCGCTTCGCTTCGTTGTCGCCAGACGACGAAGCCGCCCTCGCCCTGCATCTGCTGGGGCTGGATGGTGAAGACCGCGCCCTGCGCTTCGGCGCCAGCACGCCGGACCGGACCCTGCTGGCCTACGCCCGCGGCCTCAACTACAACCGCGACGTCGCCGAAGGCGCCTGGGATGGCGGCAAGCTCATCGGCTTCGCCCATCTCGCGGTGATGCAGGAAGACGGCTACGCGGTGGGCGAGCTGGGCCTGTCCATCACAGCCGGCTACCGTGGCCAGCGCATCGCCAGCCGGCTGATACAGCGTTCCATCCTGCGCGCCCGCCGCTTCGGCCTCACCCGCATGTACGTGCATTACATGCGCCGCAACCTGGCGATGACCCGCCTGGTGCGCCGCTTCGGCCTGGCCACCCACTATGAGGGCGACGAGGCGCTGGCCTGCCTGCAGGTGCTGCCGCGCGAGAAAAGCGTGTACAGCGAGGCGCATCGCGGTGGCCCGGATGGCCGGCTGGAGATCTTCAAGAGCCTGCCCCGCGGCCGGCCCAAGGGCCATGTGTTGCTGGTGCATGGCGCCGGCGGCGACGGCTGGCAGTGGCGGGCGGCGATGGCGGACATTTCCCGCGAAGGCTATGCGGCGCATGCGCTGTCGCTCAGCGGCCACGGCAGGAGCGAGGCCGCGCCGCCCACCTTCGCCCGTTTGTTCGAGGACGTGCGCAGCGTGCTCGCCGGCCTGCCGGAGAACACCCGCCTGGTCGGCCATTCGCTGGGCGGCTACCTGGTGCAGCGCGAACTGGAGCAGTCCGAACGGCCGGCGGCGGTGCTGCTGGCGCCGGTGCCGCCCGACGTGCCGCGCGATCAGGAACTGGCCTCGCTGCTGTCCGGCCTGGCCGGGGAACGCACCCGCGAAGTCGCGGCGAACGTGCTGCGGGATGCGGACACGGTGAAGGTGGAGCAGGTGCGCACGCCGGTTGCGCTGATCAGCGGCGATCGCGACCGGGTGATGCCGGTGCCCTGGATGCGCTCCACCGCTGCCCGCTACCGCGCGCCGTGGACACGGCTGCAGGCCGGCCACAATCTGCCGGTGGCGCAGGCGATCTCCGAGCCGTTGCGGGCGGGGCTGCGCTTTTAAGCCGGAGAGTGGAGGCGGGCGGCGGGTGGCTGGCCGCTCGGCCGGAGCAGACCTCGAACCCGGGTCTTGAATCGAGGCGTGGCAGGGCCGCCTTGGGGAGAGGGCGGGTGCCGCGCCGAAGTCCCCGATCGCCTCGCCGTGGGCGGGGCCGGCCGCGGTCAGGCGCCGAGCGCGCCTTCGAGCGCTTCGGCCCTCTCTACCCGGGCAGGGAAAAAAGTCGCCCCAGGCTAGGCGTGGCTGCGGAATGCAGAGGGGGCGCTTGACGGCGTCTTTCTGCCGCCCTCCGCCTGTGTGGCCGGTGCGGCACGGGCTCGTTCCTTCCCCCGATTCTTATCACGCATTCCGCGCCAGCCGGACTTCCAGCCGCCGTATGCGGCCGCGCTGCAGGCTGAATTCATAGCGCAGGGCGACCGGGCTGCCGGGGAAGGTGCCGGAAACTTCGCCGGTGACGGCCACGCCGCCGCTGCCATGCTCCACCGCCAGGATCTCCACTACCGGCTGATACCTGGCGCCGCATTCATCGCGCCAGACGCGGATCGCATCCAGCCCGCGGTACTCATAGGCTTCGTCCACCACCACCGCGGTTTCCGCGAAGCAGTTCTCCAGGCCGGCGGAGGTCTGCGCATTGGCAGCGGCGAAATAGCCGCGTACGGCGGCGGGCAGCGCCGGCGTGCCGGCAGGCGACGCCGAGGCCTGCGCTGCGGGTGGCTTGGGGCGGGCGAGCGGGGCGAGCAGGATTGGGGTGGACATGGCGGCCTCGATTTCGGTTGGTGAGGCCGCCACTGTGCCGCCCCCCACTGACAGCCCTATGTCAGGAGGCTGAGGGGCCGGCGGCGGGCACGGTGGCGTGGTGCCGGGCGGCTGCCTGGGCAAGGGCGACCAGGCGGTCGCGCAGCGCTGCCGGTTCCAGCACGCAGACTTCGGTGCCGAAGCCGATCAGCCAGCTGGCTAGGGTATGCAGGTCAAATGAAGCCAGTGCCAGCGTCACCTGCCCCTCATCGCCCGGGCCCGGCTCGATGTCCTGCACGCCCTGCCACCACTCCCGCCGCGCCCTGTCCGCCGCCAGCAGCGTGAACCTTACCCGTGCCCACTCGCGCGCCGGCGGCAGGATGGTGTCGATGAAGTCGGCCGCCGACAGGGGGCCGGCGGTGCCGGCGCGAGGCGTGAAGGTTTCCTCCAGCAGTTCGGTGGCCTCCATGCGGTCGCTGCGGAAATCGCGCCAGTCGCCACGCAGGCGGCACCAGGCCAGCAGGTGCCAGCGGCCGAGGTAATGCACCAGCGCGTGTGCTTCCACCACTCTCTCTGTGGCGACGGTCTGGGTGGCGCCGCGGTAGAGGAAGCGCAGCAGCCGGCAACCCGCCAGCGCCTGTTGCAGGAGATCCAGCGGTGCCTGCGAGGGCGGCTCCACCTGGGTGGCGGTGCCCAGCCCGCGCTCCAGGCGGTCGATGCGGTTCAACTGCGGCGCCGGCAGGATGGCGCGGACCTTGGCCAGCGCCGAAGCCATGCGCGCATCCAGCGAGGCATCGGTCAGGTGGCGTACCAGCACCCCGCCGGTGAGCAGGGCGGCGGCTTCTTCCTCGGTGAAATTCACCGGCGGCAGGTGGTAGCCCTTGACCAGCCGGTAGCCCACCCCAGCTTCGGCGGCGATGGGGACGCCAGCCTCCCCCAGGGCGGCGATATCGCGGTAGATGGTGCGCACGCTGAGGCCGAAGTGGCCGGCCATTTCCTCCGCGGTGACCACCCGGCGGCCTTGCAGGAAAAGGATGAGGGCGAGCAGGCGGTCGGTGCGGTTCATCGGCGCGGGAAAGGGGAGGGGTTGCCACTGTAGCCGACTCCGCGGGCCAGCTCCATGCGTCCGCTGGCGGCCGCGACAGGGCGGGATCCGGGCGCTGCGGCTTACGGTGCATCGCCCGTCACTCCCTTTCCCGGGGCGGTGGCGACCGGTGGGAGGGCGCGGCTTGACTTGTTAGATGACGATAATCATGATTGAAAAATGATGATCGTAATTTAATCGTGACGGCCCGATGTTCCAGGAGCGCTCCGCGCCCGGGGGCGGGCTCTGCTCGCCACTGCGCCGCCGGTGCCAGGGCTGCCGCGGAATCGCGCAGACTGGGCACCGCCGCCACACAGCTTGAGGAAGATGGACATGGACAAGGAGATCGTGATCTGCGCCCCGGTGCGCACCGCAATCGGCAGTTTTGGCGGCAGCCTCAAGGACATGCCGGCCGCCGCGCTGGGCGGCCATGCCATTGCCGCCAGCCTGCACCGCGCCGGTCTGATGCCGGAGCAGGTGGAGGGGGTGGTGATGGGTAATGTGATCCAGGCGGGAGGCGGCATGAACGTGGCACGGCAGGCGGCGATTGCCGGTGGCCTGCCGGTGGAGGCGCCGGCGCTGACGGTTAACCGGGTGTGCGGCTCGGGTGCGCAGGCGGTGGTTTCCGCCTATGCCGAGGTCGCCGCCGGCCTGGCGGAAATCGTGGTGGCTGGCGGCATGGAGAACATGGATCGCGCGCCCTACCTGTTGCCGGCGATGCGCTTCGGCGCCCGCATGGGGAATGCGGAGGTGGTGGATGCGATGCTGCGCGATGGTCTCAATGATGCCTTCTCCGGTCGGCACTCGGGCTGGCACACCGAGGACCTCGCCAGCCGCTACGAGCTCAGCCGCGCCGCGCAGGATGCCTATGCCGCGCGCAGCCAGCAGCGTTTCGCCGCGGCACAGGCGGCCGGCGCCTTTGTCGCCGAGATCGCGCCGCTGGAACTGAGCGGCAAGCGCGGCACGGTGAGCTTCGCTACCGACGAAGGCAACCGGCCGGACACCACGGTGGAGACCCTGGCGCGGCTGAAGCCCGCCTTCCGCCCGGAGGGCAGCATCACCGCCGGTAATGCGCCGGGCGTGAACGCCGCGGCCGCCGCCATGCTGGTTTGCAGCCGGGCGACCGCCGAGGCGCGGGGCCTGGAACCCTGGCTGGCGATACGCGGCATGGCGGTGGCCGGAGTGGAGCCGGCCTTCTTCGGCCTGGGGCCGGTGCCGGCGATACGGCAGGCCCTGCAGCGCGCCGGCTGGCAGGCGGAGGCGGTGGACCGCTACGAGATCAACGAGGCTTTCGCCGCCATTGCCCTGGCGGTGCAGGCGGAGTTGGGGCTGGACGAGGCGCGGCTGAACGTGGATGGCGGCGCCATTGCCCACGGCCATCCGATAGGCGCCACCGGCGCGGTGCTCATCGTCAAGGCGGCGCATGCCTTGCGCCGCACTGGCGAGCGCCGGGCGGTGGTATCGCTGTGCATAGGCGGCGGGCAGGGCATCGCGCTGTGCCTGGAGCGGATCTGAGATGGCGCCGGCGGGCTAGGAAGGCCGCGTCTGCCCCGGGCTGAGGCCGTAGCGGGCCTTGAACACCCGCGAGAAGTGGGCCTGGCTGCCGTAGCCCCAGCGATAGGCGATGTCACCCACGCTGAGCCGGCGGGCGCGGGGTGAGGCCAGCTCCTCGCGCGCCCGCTCCAGGCGCTGGGCCCAGATCCACTGGGTGGCGGTGCAGCCGTGGGTGGCGAACAGGCGGTTGAGGTGGCGGGGCGACAGGCCCAGCGCGCCGGCCACGGTGGCGGCATCCAGCGTGGGGTCGCCCAGCCGTTCGGCGATCAGCATTTCCGCCTGCAGCAGGCGCCAGGCGCCGTGGTCCGGCAGCTCCGCCTGGGCCGTCGCCGGCGTCACCAGCCGCTGCAGCAGGCTGTGGGCGCGGGCGGCCACCGCCGGCGCGCTGTCGCCGTCCGGGCGCTGCACGAAATCGCGTGCGGTGTCGCGCAGGGCGGCGGCGAGCAGGCGGGCGCTGCGCAGGCGCGTGTCCAGCTTCAGCGGCGTGCGCGGCCGTTCCGCCCGGCTGGTGGCGGCGAGCTGCGAGAAGTCCGCTTCGACGATGAGCTGCCGCATCGGCCCGCCGAAACCATAGAGATAAGGCAGGTCGGTGGAGTAGGCGATGACGTCTCCCGCCGCCAGCGTCATGCAGCGGCCGCCCTGGTAGAAGAAGGCCTTGCCTTCGAGCAGGACGCAGGCGAACACCGAGTCCTTGGGATGGGTGCGCAGCATGCGCGCCGGCCGCTCTATCACATGCTGGTTGCCGCTGATCTCGGTGATGCGCACCGCGCCGAGGTCGTAGTTGCGCTCCTGCGCCTGCAGGCCGGCGGGGTCGTAAGTGCTGCAGGTGAGGCCGACCAGGGTCGAGGCGTTGTGGGATTCCCAGAAGGCGAGCCGCTGCTCCGGCGGCACCTGGGCGGTGGAGGCTTCTGCGCTGGGCATCAGCAGCTTGGCCATGTTCTTGTCTCCTCCGGCGGTCCCGGTACCGGCGGGGCAGGTCCGGGGATCTCTGTGGGGC
>NZ_WUEI01000125.1 GCF_012911025.1 Azoarcus sp. TTM-91
ACATCGGCCGCTTCGCCCCCTCGCCCACCGGCCCGCTGCATATCGGTTCGCTGATCGCCGCGGTCGGCAGCTACCTGGAGGCGCGCAGCCGCGGCGGCCGCTGGCTGCTGCGGATGGAAGACCTGGACACGCCGCGCATCGTGCCCGGCGCCGCTGCCGGCATCCTCGCCACGCTGGAGCGCTTCGGCTTCGAATGGGATGGCGGCATCGTCTACCAGGACCAGCGCCGCGCGGCCTACGCCGCCGCCCTCGAACGCCTGCAGGCCGAGGGCCTAGCCTTCCCCTGCGCCTGCACCCGCCGCGAACTGGCGGACTCCGCTCTCGCCCGCGACGGCTCCCACCGTTACCCCGGCACCTGCCGCAACGGCCTGCCACCCGGGCGACAAGCGCGGGCCTGGCGGGTACGCGCCGAAGGTGTGGTGAGTTTCGACGACCGCATCCAGGGACCGCAGCTGGAAGATCTGGCGCGGGACGTGGGCGACTTCGTGGTGCTGCGCGCCGATAGGCTGCATGCCTACCAGCTCGCGGTGGTGGTGGACGACGCCGAGGCCGGCGTCACCGACGTGGTGCGCGGCGCCGACCTGCTGGACTCCACCGGCCGCCAGATCCACCTGCAGCAGGCCTTGGGCATCCCCACCCCGACCTACGCCCACCTACCGGTGGCGACCAACGCCGCCGGCGAGAAACTCTCCAAGCAGACCCTGGCCAGCGCGGTGGCGGAACAGCCGCCTGCGGCCGCGCTGCTGGCCGCCCTGCGCTTTCTCGGCCAGAATCCTCCCCCTGCGCTGGCCGGCGCGCCGACACGGGAAATCTGGCAATGGGCGCTGCCCAACTGGCAGCTGGCCGCCGTACCCCGCTCGCGGCACGCCCCCTCGCCGCAACCCTGACAAGGACCACCTCACCATGATCGACGACATCGCCGGCCTGCGCCGGGTACTGCAGCAGACCCGCAGCATCGCGGTGGTCGGGCTGTCCGCCAACTGGCACCGTCCCAGCTTCTTCGCCGCCAAGTACATGCAGGACCGCGGCTACACCATCATCCCGGTGAATCCCGCCTACACCGAAGTGCTGGGGCAGAAGTGCTACCCCAGCCTGCGTGAGCTGCCGATGAAGGTGGACATGGTGGATGTGTTCCGCAAGCCGGAAGAAGTCCCGGCCATCGCCGACGACGCCATCGCCATCGGCGCCCGCACGCTGTGGCTGCAACTGGGCGTGATCGCGCCCGAGGCGGCGGCCAAGGCGGAAGCCGCCGGGCTGGAGGTGGTCATGGACCGTTGCGTGAAGATCGAATACGCCCGCCTGTTCGGCGGCCTCAACCTGGTGGGCGTGAATACCGGCGTGATCTCCGCCCGCCGCCCGGCGCCGCCGGCCGCGCGCTGAAGCCCTTCGCCCGCGGCCGGCAGGACACGGCGCCAGCCGCGCGCTCCCACACCCTTCTCTGGGCGCAGCAGCCCTGGCTGCCGCCGGCTCAGCCGCGCCTTCCGTACCCGGCCACGCCTATCGCCAGCCGCGCCCCCTGGTAGGCCAGCCAGCAGGCGATGCGCCGCAGCAGCGGCAGCTTGCGCCAGTCCTCGGTGCGCAGTTCCTGCGCCCCCTCCTCGATCGCGCGGAAGATGCTGTCGCGCAGCCGGCGGGAGAACGCACCGTCCTCGACGACGACGTTGGCCTCGCGCGCCAGCAGCAGGCTGAAGGGGTCGATGTTGCTGGAGCCCACCGTCGCCCAGTAGCCATCCACCACCGCCACCTTGGCGTGCAGGTAGCTGCGGTGGTACTCGAACAGGCGGATGCCGCGATCCAGGAAGAAGGGATACAGCGCGCGGGTGGCATGGGCCTGGAAAGGGTGGTCCGACAGGCCCTGCAGCAGCAGGGTGACGCGCACACCGCGGGTGGCGGCCTCCACCAGCGCCTGGCGGAAGCGGCGGCCCGGCAGGAAGTAGGCGCAGGCGATGACGATCTCCTCGCCCGCCAGCGCGATGGCGGAGAGATAGGCCTCCTCGATGTCGTGCCGGTGGCGCAGGTTGTCCCGGATCAGGAAGGCCGCGCGCAGCTCGCCGACCGCACGCCCGTCCGGCAGCGCCCGCATCGGCGACAGCAGCCGGCGGCGGAAGCTGGCCCAGGACACCAGCCGCCACAGGTCGTGCGCCGCCTGGCAGATGGGCACCAGCAGTGGCCCTTCCACCTTCACCGTGTAGTCGTAGCGCGGATGCGGCGGCCCGCCGACCTCGAAATCCTCGATGACATTGATGCCGCCGACGAAGGCGAGCCGGCCATCCACCACCACCAGCTTGCGGTGCATGCGCCGCAGCCGGTGGCGGCGGAGGGAGAACAGCTTCAACTCGCGGCGGAACACCAGCACCTTGACACCGTCGGCCACCAGCCCGGGCATCAGGTCGCGGACGAAATCCCGCCCGCCGAAGCCATCCACCACCACGTGCACCGCCACGCCGCGCCGCGCCGCCCGCGACAGCGCGGCGGCGATGCGGCGGCCGGTGAGGTCCGGGCAGAAGATGTAGCTTTCCAGGAAGACCTCGGTGCGCGCCTCGTCCAGCGCGGCCTCCAGCTCGGGGAAATAGGCCTGGCCGGTTTCCAGCAGCGCGATGGCGTTGCCCGCGATGAAAGCGGTCAAGACCTCAGCTCCAGGTCCGCCGTCAGCGCCGCGTGGTCGGAGATGCGCGACCAGGGCTGGCCGAAATGCACCTTGGCCTGCTTCACGTCGAAGCCGCGCACATAGATGCGGTCCAGCCGGAACAACGGCAGCGCGCTGGGGAAGCTGCGCGCCGGCACGCCGGTGGCGCTGAAGGCTTCGACCACGCCGAGGCGGCGGCACAGCAGATCGTCCGCATGGTTGCGCCAGTCGTTGAAATCGCCGGCGATGATCATCGGCGCGCCATCGGCCGCCAGCCGTTCCATGCGCAGCGCCAGCGCCTCCATCTGCCGCCGCCGGCTGCCGGCCATCAGCCCGAGGTGCACACAGACGCAGTGCAGCGTCTGCGCCATGCCCGGCAGCTTCACCTCGCAGTGCAGCAGGCCGCGGCGCTCGAAGCGGTGATCGGAAACGTCCTGGTTGTCGGAGGACAGGATCTGGTGGCGGCTGAGGATGGCGTTGCCGTGGTGGCCGTGGTCATACACCGCGTTGCCGCCGTAGGCGGTCTGCGTCCATACGTCGGCGGCGAGGAACTCGTGCTGCGGATCGGAAGGCCAGTCGGCATGGCGGCGGGAGTGCCGCAGGTTCAGGCCCTGCACTTCCTGCAGGAAGACCAGATCCACGTCCAGCGTGCGCAAGCGCTCGCGCAGGTCGTGCACCACCATGCGGCGGTTGAACTGGGAAAACCCCTTGTGGATGTTGTAGGTGCAGATGCGAAGTACCGGATCCCTGTCCGCGCTCTTCTCCGCGGCGGTCGCGCTCATGACCATCTCCCTTGCATCGTTGCTCCCAAGCGTGTGCCTGAACGCCTATTTTGTCCGGGCCGGCGCCAGCGGGGCAACTCAGGTGGCAGCTCCGGTGGCAGCGGAGGCTGGCAATAAGATGATCGCCCTCGCGCCGCCTTCCGGCCGGTTCTCCAGCCACACCCTGCCGCCGTGCGCCTCGATGCAGGAGCGGGCGATGGCCAGGCCGAGGCCGACACCGCCGGCTTCGCGGTTGCGCCCGCGGTCCGGCCGGGCGAAGGGCTCGAACGCCTTGTCCAGCCATTCCTCCGGAATGCCGGGCCCGTCGTCGTCCACCAGGATGCGCAGCGCGCCCGACGCCGGCGGCTCCAGTCGCAGGCGGGCACGCTTGCCGTAGCGCACCGCGTTGTCCGCCAGGTTGCCCACCGCCCGCGCCAGCGCCACCGGCCTGCAGCGGTAGGGCAGCGAGGCGGGAACCTCCCAGCAAACGTCATGCCCCAACGCCGCGCGCTCGCTGCCGGCGCGGGCCACCAGTTCGGACAGGTCCACCTCGACGGTGGTTTCGCGCACGCTGTCGTCGCGGGCGAAGTGCAGGGTCTCCTCCACCATGGCGCGCATCTCGTCCAGCGTGCGCGTCATCGCCCCGCGCAGACCGGGGTCGTTCACCATCTCGACGCGCAGGCGCAGCGAGGTGATGGGAGTGCGGAAATCGTGGCTGATGGCGGCGATCATGCGGGTGCGATCGGCGACGAAGCGGCTCAGCCGCTCCTGCATGGTGTTGAAGGCGGCGGTGACTTCGCGCAGCTCCTTGGGGCCGCGCACCGGCAGCGCCACCACCTGCTCGCCGCGGCTGATCTGCTCCGCCGCCTGCGCCAGCGCGCGCACCGGCCGCAGCAGGCGGCGAGCGAACAGGAAGATCACCAGCAGCACCGGCAGCACGCTGACCGGCACCGAGAACCCCAGCGGTCGCCACCAGGAAGTGCGCACCGCCGGCCACAGCTTGGCCGACAGCACCCGCCCGTCCGGCAGCGCCGACTCCACGGTGAGGCTGGTGGCATGCGCGGTGGCTGCCGCCGGGCGGGCCAGCGGCGAATTCTCCGGCCGCTCTTGCTGCAGATGCACCGCGACCGCCGCCGCGCTGCCGGCGTGGAGCAGGCGGGTGACGGAGGCTGCCAGCTCCGCTTCGTCCCCGTCCATCTCCGCCCCCGCCAGCGCCGGCGCCGGCAGCAGGCTGAAACGGGCGTCCTGCGCGCCCAGCGCGGCGAGCAAGGCCTGGGGGTCGCAACCGCCACAGGCCTGCATCGCCCGGTAAGCGGCGGCATAGCGTTCAAGGATCTGCCGCAGGCTCAGCGGGTGCATCGCGCCTCCACCCAGGCCGCTGATGGGCAGGGCGATGAGATGGGCGGCGACCACGCCGGAGAGGAGCAGGCCGACGAGTTGCCCCGCCAGCGTGCGCGGCAGCAGTTTCACGCCTGCAGTCGCCGCACGTCGGCCGACAGCAGATAGCCATCGCCCCAGGCGGTACGCAGCAGCCGGGGGTGGCGGGAATCGTCTTCCAGCTTCTTGCGCAGGCGGCTGACCTGGCTATCTATGCTGCGGTCGAATACCGGCGTGTCGCTGCCGCGGATGAGGTCCAGCAGGCGCTCACGGCTGAGCACGGTGTTGGGGTGCTCCACCAGCGCCTGCAGCAGGCGGAACTCGGCCGCGCCCAGTTGCACCGCGCGGCCGCCTTCGCCGTACAGCTCCCGCCGCCCCACGTCCAGCACCCAGCGGCCAAAGCCATAGCGGCGCACGCCATCGCGCGGGGCTTGCATCGCCTCCGGCTGGGCCATGCGCAGGCGGCGCAGCACGCCGCGGATGCGCGCCACAAGCTCGCGCGGTTCGAAGGGCTTGACCATGTAGTCGTCGGCGCCCATTTCCAGGCCGGCCACCCGGTCGGCGGTATCGGCCATCGCCGTCAACAAGATGACCGGGGTACGCAGATGCTCATGCACCCAGCGGCACAGGGAGAGACCATCCTCGCCCGGCAGCATCACGTCCAGCACGATCAGATCGAAGCGGCTGCGCGCCAGTGCGTTACGCATGCCGGCGCCATCGGCCGCCACCGTCACCTCCAGGTTGTAGCGGCTCAGGTAGGCAGCCAGCGGCTCGCGGATGTCCTCATGGTCGTCCACCACCAGGATGCGTACCGAATCACTCATCGAAGTCCTCGCACCGGCGCCACAAAGCGCCACATCTCGGCAAATTTTCTCAATATTAAATGAGTATTGTTATCAATTGAAAGCGGATCCCAGTCGCTGCCCGGGGGCTCATGCCCGGGCGCCGCCACAAACACGATGCTCATGGAGAAGTTTGCAATGTCGGTAGCCTCCCCGTTCCGGCCGACGCCGGTCGCCCTCGCCCTCAGCCTCGCCTTTGTCTCGCTCTCCCCCGCCCGCGCCCAGCAGGGGAGCGACGCCGCGCAAGGCGCTGACACCACGCTTGCCGAAGTCCAGGTGCTGGGCACCGCGGAAGAAACGCTGAAGCAGGCGCCCGGCGTTTCCGTCATCACCGCCGAAGACATCGAGAAGCGGCCGCCAGCCAACGACCTTTCCGACATCATCCGTCGCATGCCGGGCGTGAATCTCACCGGCAACAGCTCCACCGGTGCCCGCGGCAACAACCGCCAGATCGACCTGCGCGGCATGGGACCGGAGAACACGCTGATCCTGATCGACGGCAAGCCCGTGACCTCGCGCAACTCGGTGCGCTACAGCCGCAACGGCGAGCGCGACACCCGCGGCGACTCCAACTGGGTGCCGGCGGAAGAAGTGGCCAGCATCGAGGTCATCCGCGGCCCGGCGGCGGCGCGCTATGGCTCCGGCGCCGCCGGCGGCGTGGTGAACATCATCACCAAGGGCATTCCGGAAGAACTGCGCGGCTCGGTGACGCTGTATACCAACCAGCCGGAGGATACGGACGAGGGCGACACCAGGCGGGTGAACTTCAGCACCAGCGGACCCATCAACGAGCAGTTCGGCTTCCGCGTCTATGGCAACTACAACAAGACCGACAGCGACGAGCCGGACATCAACGTGGCGGATACCGCCAGCGGCGCCAGCACCGCAGCCGGCCGCGAAGGCGTGGTCAACAAGGACATCAACGCCATGCTGCGATGGAAGCCGGTGGCCAGCCAGACGCTGGACTTCGAGTATGGCTACTCCCGCCAGGGCAACATCTACGCCGGCGACACCAACCTGGGCTCCAGCGCCACCGACGAAGGCGCCGCCACCGGCAGCAACCCGGCCTCCTTCCTCGGCAAGGAGACCAACACCATGACCCGCCGCACCTACTCGATCTCGCACAAGGGCGACTGGTCCTTCGGCAAGTCCAGTGCCTACTTCCAGTACGAGAACACCAAGAACCGGCGGCTGGGCGAAGGGGCCGCCGGCGGTGGCGAAGGCAACATCAACACCGGCGAGAAATTCACCAGCGAGCTGGACGGCTACACCCTGAACGGCCAGGTGGACATTCCCTTCACCCTGGGTGTGAGCCAGGTACTGACCGCAGGCGTGGAGTGGAACCGCCAGGAACTGGACGACCCGCGCTCCATCCAGAATGCGGTCGCTGGCGGCATCACCTGGCCCGGCGTGGTGCCCGCCAGCCAGCGCGCCACCGACATCGACGCCACCATCACCTCCTTCTTCGTCGAGGACAACATCGAGCTGACCTCGGACCTGATCCTCACGCCCGGCGTGCGCCTGGACCACCATAGCGAGTTCGGCAACAACTGGAGCCCGGCGCTGAACGCTTCCTACATGATCACGCCGGAAGTCACGCTGAAGGGCGGCGTCGCCCGGGCCTTCAAGGCGCCCAACCTGTACCAGATGAATCCCAACTATCTGTACAGCACCATGGGCAACGGTTGCCCGGTGGGCTTCAGCAACCCCTGCTACGTGCTCGGCAACGAGGACCTGGACCCGGAAATCAGCGTCAATAAGGAAATCGGCATCAACTACACCCACAAGGGCTGGAACGTGGGCCTGACCTATTTCCACAACAAGTACGACAACAAGATCACCTCCGGCATGACCAACCTGAACACCAGCGGGGCACTCACCGGCAGCGTGCTGCAGTGGGAGAACGCCACCAACGCGGTGATCGCCGGCTACGAAGGCAATCTGCTGGTGCCGCTGTCGCCCACCCTCAACTGGAGCACCAACTTCACCTACATGCAGCGCAACAAGGACCAGGACGGCCAGCCGCTGTCCATCATCCCGAAGTACACGGTGAACACCACGCTGGACTGGCAGCCTACCGACGCGCTGTCCTTCGTCGTCACCGGCACCTTCTACGGCGAGCAGAAGCCGCGTACCAGCGCAGCCAGTACCGGCACCGCGGTCACCGACCCCGAAGCGCTGGAAACCCGTTCGCCGTACAACCTGTGGGGCATCAGCGCCGGCTACAACTTCAGCAAGATGTGGAAGGGCCGCGTCGGCATCAGCAACCTGTTCGACAAGCGCCTGTACCGCGAAGGCAACGGCAGCTCCGCCGGCGCCAACACCTACAACGAGCCCGGCCGCGCTTACTACGCCACCCTCACCGCTTCGTTCTGATGACCGCCCCGCGAACCTCCGGCGCCAAGTCAAGGCGCCGGCCCGAACCGTCCGGCCCCGCCGGGCGGTCTTCCCTTTTCAGCGCCCCGACCATGCGACGCACGCTCACTGCCCAGATCCTGTCCCTCGCCCTGCTGGCCTTCGCCGCGCTGCTGCCCGCCGTCACCCATGCCCAGCCGCGACTCGAAGCCTCCGCCGCCCCCAACATCGTCGCCACCGGCTCCGCGCACTACCTGTTCGACACCCTCAAGCTCGACTCCGCCGACGGCGAGCGCCGCTACCGGGTGGTGATCGCCCGCCCGCGCACGGCAGCGCCGGCCCAGGGCTACCCGGCGGTCTATCTGCTGGACGGCAACGCCGCCGTCGAAGCGCTCAACGACACCCTGTTGGGCGAACTTGCCGCCACCAACCCACCGGTGATCGTCGCCATCGGCTACGACACGCCGCAGCGCTTCGACGTCGTCGCCCGCGCCTACGACTACACCCCGCAGCTGGCGGGCGAAACGCCGCAGGCCGATCCGCTGGACCCGAAACGCAGGAATGGCGGCGCAGCCGATTTCCTCGACTTCATCGAGCAGCGGATCAAGCCGGAGGTCGCCGCCCGCGTGCCGGTGGACGCCACACGCCAGGGGCTGTGGGGCCACTCCTACGGCGGCCTGTTCGTGTTCTACACCCTGCTCACCCGCCCGCAAGCCTTCGCTGCCTATGCCGCCGCCAGCCCGGCGCTGTGGTGGCGCGACGGCAACCTGATCCTGGGCCGCGACGAGGATTACGCCCGCAGCCTGGCCGGCCGGCACGCCCGGCTGCTGGTGCTGCGCGGCGACAGCGAAGGCCGAACCACGCGCCCGGACGCCCCGCCGGGAGCGACGCCCGAGCGCATCGCGCAACGCAGCCGCGCCACCGGAACGCTGCCACCGGACGCCCTGCCCGCCCTCACCGCCCGTCTCGGCGAACTACCGGGAGTGGAGACCGCCTTCCAGGAATTCCCGGGCCTGGACCACGGCCCGATGTTCCCCGCCTCCATCGGCCCAAGCCTGCGCTGGATGAGCGCTCCCGCCCGCCCATGAGCACGCCCATGAGCACGCCCCTCAAGGACGGCTACCAGACCGGCCTGCCCTACCCGGCCTACTTCCACCGCGAACTCACGCCCGGCTGGCTGGCCGCCACCGTCACCGCCCTCGGCCACCGCACGCCTCCGCTCTCCGGCCCCTACACCTGGTGCGAGCTGGGCTGCGGCCCCGGGCTGACGACGCTGATCGCCGCCGCGGGCAATCCGGCAGGCACTTTCTACGGCGTGGATTTCGACGCCGCGGCCATCGCCCATGCCCGTGCGCTGGCGGCCGAAAGCGGCCTGAGCAATGCGCACTTCCTGCAGATGAGCTTTGCCGAACTGGTGGAGGCCGACGGCAACCCGCTGCCACTGCTGGATTTCGTCGTGCTGCACGGCGTGTTGTCCTGGATCTCCGCCGCCAACCGGCAAGCGGTAATGCGCATCATCGAAGGCCGGCTCAAACCCGGCGGCATCGCCTGCCTCGCCTACATGAGCCAGCCGGGCAGCGCGCCGATGATGGCAATGCAGCGCGTTCTGCAGCGCAGCGCCGAACTTGCCGGCGTCGCTCCCGGCCTGGACTCCGGCCTGTCATTGCTGCGCGGACTGCGCGACGGCGGCGCCGGCCAGTTCGCGGTGGTCCCGGAGCTGGGCCGGCAACTGGACCAGGTCGTGCGCCACACGCCAGGCTATCTGGCGCACGAATTCCTCGGCGAACACTGGGAGCCGCTGCATGTGGCCGACATGCTCAAGGCCGCGGGCAGCGCCGGCTGCAGCTTCCTCGGCAGCGCCACGCCGCTGGAGAACATCGACGCAGTCTCCCTGCCCGGCGGCACCCAGGCCGCCATCGGCGCCATCGCCGATACCGCGCTGCGCGAAACCGCGAAGGACATCGCCCGCAACCAGACCCTGCGCCGCGACATCTACCAGCGTGGCCCACAGCCGCTGAGCCTCGCCGAGCACCGCGCCGTCATCGAAGCCCAGCGCATGCGCGCCCTGCCCGGCGCGCCGCCTCAAGGCGCGTTGCGCTTCGACACCCGCATCGGCCCGGTGGACGGGCCGGCGGAAATGTTCTCGCCGCTGCTGCAAGCCCTGGCCGACGGCGAGGCGAAGCGCTTCGGCGATCTGCTGCAGCTGCCGGCCTACCGCAACGGCCGTGGCGGCCTGCTGAACCAGGCCTGCCAGATGCTGTACTGGGCGGGGCACCTGCACCCCTGCGCCGGCACAACGCCTGATCCCACAACGGCCCAGGCACTCAACCGCGTGATCCTGCGGGCGGTGGCAAACGGTGGCGATTACCCGGCACTGGCCGCTCCCGCCATCGCCTCCGGCATTCCGGCCGACCGCGACATGCTGCTGGCCGCACAGGCGTGGCTGAACCCGGCCTCGGCCAGCGAAGATGCTGCCTCTGGCGAGGCGGCGGCACGCATGACGCGTTTCATGCGCGAAGCCCTGCCTGCGTGGCAGCGGCTTGGGGTGCTGCCGCAGGTCCCCTGATCCCCTCCAGAAAAGAAAAAGCCCGGCAATGCCGGGCTCTTCATCCGCTTCCGCTGCGCACAGGAAAGGCTCAGGACACTGCCAGCATCCGCTCCAGCGCGATCTTGGCCAGCGCGGCTTCGTGTTCCGGCACCACGATGTGATTCACCACATTGCCATCCGCCAGGTTCTCCAGCGTCCAGGCCAGATGTTGCGGGTCGATGCGCTGCATGGTGGAACACATGCAGACGGTGGGCGCCATGAACTGCACGATCTTGCCCTGCGGCTTCATCTCTTCCGCCAGCCGGTTCACCAGGTTCAACTCCGTGCCGACCAGCCAGCGGGTGTTGGCCGGCGCGGCGGTGATGACGTTGATGATGTATTCGGTGGAGCCGACGAAGTCCGAATTGCGGCAGACGTCCAGGCTGCTTTCCGGGTGGGAGATCACCATGCCGTCCGGATGCTGCATGCGCCAGCGGCGGATGTGGCTCTCCTGAAACATCTGGTGCACCGAGCAGTGGCCCTTCCACAGCAGGATCCTGGCGTTGCGGATCTGCTCCGGCGTCAGGCCGCCGTACTCCTGGTCCGGGTCCCACACCACCATCTGCTCCAGCGGAATGCCCTTCTTGAAGCCGGTCCAGCGGCCCAGGTGCTGGTCGGGGAAGAACAGCACTTTCTCACGCTGGGCGAAGGCCCAGTCGAGAATGGTGGGAGCGTTGGTGGAGGTGCACACGATGCCGCCGTGCTCGCCGCAGAAGGCCTTCAAGTCGGCGGCGGAGTTGATGTAGGTCACCGGCGTGATCAACGCGTCCGGCGCGTCCAGCACTTCCGCCAGCTCGCGCCAGCAGCGCTCCACCTTGGCGAGGTTGGCCATGTCGGCCATCGAACAGCCGGCGGCGAGGTCGGGCAGGATGGCCTTCTGCGTCGGCCGCGACATGATGTCCGCCACTTCGGCCATGAAATGCACGCCGCAGAAGACGATGAATTCGGCGTCGGTCTGCGAGGCCAGCCGCGACAGCTTGAGCGAGTCACCGGTCAGGTCGGCATGCTGATAAACGTCCGCGCGCTGGTAGTGGTGGCACAGCAGCACCGCACGCTCGCCCAGCCGGGCGCGGGCGGCACGGATGCGCTCCTGCGCCTCCTCATCTTGAAGCACGTTGAATCGATCGAAACTAATGGGGGCCACTTGCATGGTGCTGACTCGCTGAAGAGGAGGTGATTCAGGCTGCCGCCGCAGCCGGGGGTTCCCGGCGCCGCGCTCAGCCCTGCTGCCAGGGCAGGCCGGCATGACGCCAGCCGCCGATGTGGTTGCGCTGGCCGTTGGCATCCTTGTCGCCTTCGAAGCCTTCGAGGATGTTGTAGCAGTTGCTGTAACCGGCGCCGACCGCCGCCTTCGACGCTGCGTCCGAGCGACCGCCGGAGCGGCACAGGAACATCACCAGCGCCTCCGGATCCACCGCTTGGCGCAGCTGGTTGAGAAAAGCCGGATTCGGCTGGCTGCCCGGCCAGGTCAGCCATTCGATCTCCACCGCGCCGGGCACACGCCCGACCCAGTCCCACTCCGCCCGGGTACGCACATCCACCAGCTTGGCCCCCGGCGCCAGCTGCCAGACCTGATAGGCCTCGGCCGGCGTCAGCGCGCCTTCATAGGGCAGATTCAGATCGCTGGCCCGCTGGCGGGCAAGCGCAAGCAGCTCGGAAAGGGTTCCCATGTTCGGCATCCGGCTAGAATGGCGTGAATCTCGAAGTATATCCGCTCACTCCCCCACTGCGCCCTCCCCGCCATGCCCGCCTCCCCGAGC
>NZ_WUEI01000126.1 GCF_012911025.1 Azoarcus sp. TTM-91
GGGTCGGGCTGCGTCCGCGTCGCCGGCAACGGCAGGAGCCGCTGCGCCGTGGCGACCGGATCGGCCCGGCCTCTGCTGCTTGGTGTGTCTGGCGGCCTGCTTCGTTCCGCCTACAGCTGGCGCTCGTCACGAATGCGCTGGGCAACCGCCGGCGGATGATACTGCCCCATCGCGCGCAGCAAGGTGCAGGGATTGTCCTCGGTGAGCAGCAAGCCACGGTTTTCCGGCTTCATGAAGCCCTCCTCCACGCCATGCTCCAGCATCTGCACCAGCGGCGCGTAGTAGCCGGTGGCATCCAGCAGGCCGACCGGCTTGGCATGGAAGCCGAGCTGCGCCCAGGTGAGGATCTCGAACAACTCCTCGAAGGTGCCCAGGCCGCCGGGCAGGGCAATGAAACCATCCGCCAGTTCGGCCATGCGCGCCTTGCGCACATGCATGGACTCGACGATCTCCAGCCGCGTCAGGCCTTCGTGGCCGACCTCCCAGTCCAGCATCACCCGCGGGATCACGCCCACCGCGGTGCCGCCGGCAGCCAGTACCGCATCGGCGACCACACCCATCAGGCCCACCCGGCCGCCGCCATAAACCAGCTCGATCCCCCGCTCGGCCAGCAAACCGCCCAGCTGTTCCGCCAGCGCGCGGTACTCCGGCCGGTTACCCAGGCGGGAGCCGCAAAACACGCATATCCGTTGCAAACCGCTCATCCAGCACTCCAGATCAAAATCCGCCGCTCTCCAGCCAGCGCGCGATCTGCGGCAGGCGGTCCGCCCCCCAGAAGGGCTCGCCGTCGATGATGACATAAGGCGAACCGAACACGCCGGCCTGCAGCGCGGCCTCGCAGGCTTCGCGCAGCAGGCTGCGCGGCAGGTCGCCCGCCAAGGCCGCGCGCAGCACGTCGGCATCGGCGCCGGCTTCGGCAGCGATCGCGCACACCGTTGTCTCCTCCGCGATGTTGCGCCCTTCGAGGAAATAGCCGCGGAACACGCCATGCGCATAGCGCCGCGCCAGCGCCTCGTCCTTCGCCTCCAGCAGGTAGTAGGCGCGCGCGGCCTGCTGGGTGGCGACCGGAAAGGGCTGGGGAGGCCGGAAGGGCAAGCCGAGGAAGCGGGCGCTGCGGGCAACGTCGTGATGAAAGTACTCGCCTTTCAGCGGCAATTCGGTGACCGGCCGGGACTGCAGCTGGCGATAGACCACGCCGAGCAGGTACGGCCGCCAGCGCACCACCCGGCCATGCGCGGCGGCGAGCGCATCCAGCTGCTCACTGGCGAGATAGGCGTAGGGCGAGGAGAAATCGAACCAAAAGTCCATGCCAGTACTCATGCGGGCTCCGCGAAAAACGGCCCTGCGCGGGCGGCGCGGAGGAGACGGTCTCCGCCGCCCGCGCAGGAAGCCCCGAAAGCTTGCCGCCATCCCGAGCGGCTGGGCAAGCCGCCGCAGGCAGAGCCGCTCAGGCCGCGTCGGCCTCATCCATCAGCGCGATCGCCATCGCGGTAGCTTCGCCTCCGCCTATGCACAGGCTGGCGACGCCGCGGCGCATGCGGTGGCGGCGCAGCGCGCCTATCAGGCTGACCAGGATGCGCGCCCCCGAAGCGCCTATCGGATGCCCCAGCGCGCAGGCGCCGCCGTGCACATTCACCCGCTCGTGCGGCAGCGCCAATTCCTTCATCGCCGCCATGGCGACCACCGCGAAAGCCTCGTTGATCTCCCACAGGTCCACCTCGCCAGCCAGCCAGCCGGCTTTCTCCAGCACCTTCTCGATGGCCCCCACCGGCGCAGTGGTGAACCAGGCCGGGGCCTGGGCGTGGCTGGCGTGGGCCACTACCCGCGCCAGCGGCCTGCAGCCCAGGCCCCGAGCGGTGGATTCGCGCATCAGCACCAGAGCGGCGGCACCATCGGAAATGGAACTGGCGTTGGCGGCGGTCACCGTGCCGTCTTTGCGAAACGCGGGCTTCAGCAGCGGAATGCGATCCAGCCTGGCCTTGGGGGGCTGCTCGTCGGCGGCGATCTCGCGCTCGCCCACCGTCACCGGCGCGATCTCCCAGTCGAAGGCGCCATCCCGCATCGCCGCCTGGGCGCGGGTGGTGGAAGCGATGGCGTAGGCGTCCTGCGACTCGCGGTCGAAGGCGTAGTGGGCAGCACAGTCCTCGGCGAAGCTGCCCATCAGCCGGCCACGGCTCTCCGCCGAATAGGCATCCTCCAGGCCGTCGAGGAACATGTGATCCAGCACCTGACCATGCCCCAGCCGCAGCCCGCTGCGCGCCTTGGGCAGCAGGTAAGGCGCATTGCTCATGGACTCCATGCCGCCGGCCACCACCACCCCGGCGCTGCCGGCGACAAGCAGGTCGTGCGCGAGCATCGCCGCCTTCATGCCGGAACCGCAGACTTTGTTCACCGTGGTGCAGGCCGTGCCCTGCGGCAGCCCGGCACCCAAGGCGGCCTGCCGCGCCGGCGCCTGGCCAAGCCCCGCCGGCAGCACGCAGCCCATCACCACCTCCTCCATCTGCGGTGGCGCCAGCCCGGCTCGCGCCACCGCCGCCCGGATCGCGGTCGCCCCCAGCTCCGGCGCAGAAAGGCCCGACAGCGCTCCCTGGAATGCGCCCAGCGGCGTGCGGGCCGCGGCAACGATGACGATGGCGTCCCGGCCGGGGGTGCTCATGCGACGCTCTCCTTTTTCGGGAATGGAAACCGAAGCCTGTCCCGGCGCCCCCGGCCGGCCTTCGGCAGGCGGCCTCCATGGCTTGCAGGACTGTTACGTTTACGTCAACGTAATAAACCCGACGAAAAAATCAAGCCGTTCCGACGCCTTCGATCCGCTCCGCCAGCGCCGCACGAGCCGCCGCCGCGCCCTCGGCGTTGTCGCCGAGCAGCGCGCGGCATTGCTGTTCGATCATGCCGATCTCCAGCATCACCGCCTCGATGTCCCGCCGTTGCTGCTCCAGCGCGGCGCGGCGCTCGGCGAGAAAAGCCAGCAGGCGCTCGAGTTGGGGAGCCGAGTTCTTCACACCGTCATACATGCCGAGTAATTCCTTGATCTCGGCCAGCGACAGTCCCAGACGCTTGCCCCTCAAAGTAAGCATCAGGCGGGTGCGGTCGGCACGGTCATACACCCGGCTGCGGCCGGCGCGGGCGGGAGAGAGCAGCCCCTGATCCTCATAGAAGCGGATCGCCCGCGGAGTAATGTCGAACTCACGCGCCAGGTCGGTAATGGTGTAGGTTTGTCGGCTACGCATGGCATAAAGCCAGCCGGGCAAGCAATAACCCAACAAGCATTTGTTTTGATTGAAAAATTAACAATAACCTGGAAAAAGTTAAGCAGATTTCGCAGCTTTCGGCAATGTCCCCGCCATGCCGATGCGCTGCCCGCTACGGAGACACGCTCAAATGAACGCCCCCGCCCCCCTGCTCTATCCCTTCAACGACGCGCCCGCGCCCGGCCACACCACCGCCGTCGCCCCGGGCGTGGGCTGGCTGCGCATGCCGCTGCCCTTCGCCCTCAACCACATCAACCTGTGGCTGTTGGATGACGGCCCGGCGGTAGTAGCAGTGGACTCCGGCTTCGGGCTGGAGGACATCAAGCACTGTTGGGAGCAGGTGCTGGAGGCCGACGGCCGCCCGCTGCGCGACATCATCATCACCCATTGCCACCCGGACCACCTTGGTCTCGCCACCTGGCTGGCGGCGCGCAATGGCGCCACCCTGCACATGACGCTGGGCGAATACCTGGGCGGCCACGCCCTGTGGCACGGCCTGCCGGGCTACGCCGTCGACGAGACGGTGGCCTACTTCCGCCGCAACGGCCTGGACGAAGCCCGTCTGGACGCCCTCACCGCCCGCGGCAACGGCTACCGTGCCGGCATCCCGCAGATGCCCTCCTCCTTCCACCGCCTGTTCGATGGCGACCTGCTGACCATAGGCAAGAACGAGTGGCAGGTGCTGGCCGGCTACGGTCACTCCCCGGAGCACGCCAGCCTCTATTGCGAGGACCTGGGCATACTCATTTCGGGGGACATGCTGCTGCCGCGCATTTCAACCAACATCAGCGCTTACGCCGCCATGCCCTATGACGATCCGCTGGGCTGCTTCCTCGATTCGCTGCAAAGGCTGCGCAACCTGCCCGACGATACGCTCGTGCTACCATCCCACGGCATGCCTTTCAGGGGTATCCAGGCACGCGTGGCGCAACTCGTGGAGCATCATCGCGAGCGTTGTGCCGTGCTGGTCGACGCGTGCACCACACCGCGCACCGCAGGCGAGCTGCTCGGCACCCTGTTCCCCCGCGAACTGGATACCCACCAGACATTGTTTGCCATGGGAGAGGCGATTGCGCACCTCAACCACCTCGCGAAGCAGGGAGAGCTCCGCCGGGTGGAAGGGGAAGATGGGCTCAACCGCTATGTCAAAAACAGTTGAGCGGCCCGCCCGGGCCGCCGGAAACAGGAGTGGAACAACGATGGCCGCACCCACCGACACCGCGCCCGCCGAGCTGCCGGACCCCAAAGAAGTCGCGAAAACCTATGCGGAGGTCGCCCAGCGCGCCTCCCACCTGATCAGCGAACACGTTCAGCGCCAGTTGAAGAAGGGCGTCGCCGCGCCGGCCGACGAGCTCGGCATCGCCCAGGCCTTCATGGACATGATGGCCAAGCTGCTGGCCAATCCCTATCGCCTCGCCCAGACGCAGATGAACCTGGTGTGGGACTACTTCTCGCTGTGGCAGCACTCCATGCTGCGCTTCATGGGCATGCACGCCGCCCCGGTCGCCCAGCCGGAGAAGTCGGACAAGCGCTTCAAGGACGAGGAGTGGCAGGAGCATTTCCTGTTCGACTACATCAAGCAGTCCTACCTCATCGCCGCCCGCCACATCCACGACACCGTGTGCTGCGTTGACGGCCTGGACGAGCAGACGCAGAAGAAGGTCAACTTCTACACCCGCCAGTACATCGATGCCCTGTCGCCGTCCAATTTCGCCATCACCAACCCGGAAGTGTTTCGCGAGACGGTGCGCAGCAATGGCCAGAACCTGATCAAGGGCCTGAACAACCTGCTGCGCGACGTGGAAGACGGCGGCGGCCAGCTGCGGGTCAAGATGACCGACACCACCGCCTTCGAGCTGGGCCGCAACGTGGCCACCACCCCGGGCAAGGTCGTGTTCCAGACCGACATGATGCAGCTGATCCAGTACACGCCCAGCACCGACAAGGTGGCCAAGCGGCCGCTGCTGATCGTGCCGCCCTGGATCAACAAGTACTACATCCTCGACCTGCGCGAGAAGAACTCCTACATCAAGTGGTGCGTGGACCAGGGCCACACCGTGTTCGTGATCTCCTGGGTGAACCCGGACGAGCACCAGGCGGAGAAGACCTTCGAGTCCTACGTCAAGGAAGGCCTGCTGGCCGCGGTGGACGCCATCGAGAAGCAGACCGGCGAGAAGGAGATCAACGCCGTCGGCTACTGCCTGGGCGGCACCCTGCTCGCCACCACGCTGGCCTACCTCGCGGGCAAGAAGGAAAAGCGCATCGCCTCGGCCACCTTCTTCACCACCATGACCGACTTCACCGAGCCGGGCGAGCTGGGCGTATTCATCGACGAAGGCCAGGTTTCCAGCCTGGAGAAGAAGATGTTCGAGCGCGGCTACCTGGAAGGCTCGGAAATGGCCGGCACCTTCAACATGCTGCGCGCCAACGACCTCATCTGGTCCTTCGTGGTGAACAACTACCTGCTGGGCAAGGATCCCTTCCCCTTCGACCTGCTGTACTGGAACTCCGACTCCACCCGCATGCCGGCGAAGATGCACAGCTTCTACCTGCGCGCCATGTACATGGAGAACAAGCTGGTGCAGCCGGGCGGCATCGAGATCGACGGCGTGCCCATCGACCTCGGCAAGATCAAGGTGCCCTGCTACTTCATCTCCACCATCGAAGACCACATCGCACCGTGGAAGAGCACCTACGCCGGTGCGCGCAACTTCGGCGGCCCGGTGCGCTTCGTGCTCGGCGGCTCCGGCCACATCGCCGGCATCGTCAACCCGCCGGTGGCGAACAAGTACGGCTACTGGCTGAACCCGGCCGCCAAGCTGCCGGCCACCGCGGACCAATGGTTCGCCGGCGCCCAGCAGCAGGCCGGCTCCTGGTGGACCGACTGGCACGCCTGGACCACCGCCCAGGACGACGAGCAGGTCGCCCCGCGCGATCCGGCCAAGGGCAAGCTGAAGGTGCTGGAGGAGGCGCCCGGCAGCTTCGTCAAGATCCGCGCCGACGCCCGCCACGCCGCCTGATCCGGCTGCGGCGGCAACAAGGGGGAGGGGAGACCTTCCCCTTTTTCGTTTCAGGCCGCCGCATCCGGTGCATACCGACTTCGCATGCTCCACCGCCTCGTACTCGACACCAACACGGTGATGGCCCTGTGGCACTTCCGCGACCCCGGGCTCGCACCACTGGCCGACGCCATCGCCGCCGGCCGGGTGAGCCTGTGCTCCCGCGCGGATGCGCTGGAAGAACTACGGCGGGTGCTGGCCTATCGGCAGTTCGGAATCGCCGCCGAATGCCAGGCCGAGTTGCTAGACGCCTACCGCGCCCGCCTCGTCCAGGTCGACCTCGCGCCGGCCGCGCTCGAACTGCCCACCTGCCGCGACCGCGACGACCAGAAATTCCTCGAAATCGCTGCAGGCAGCGCCACCCACCTGCTCACCCGCGACAAGGTGCTGCTGAAGCTGGCGCGCCACCGCCTGCTGCGGGAACGCTTCCTCATCCTCACGCCGGAACGCTACTGCCTGCTGCTGGCGGAAACCGCCGTTCAGCCACCCGACTGAAGTCCCGGCCCCGCCAGCGCGCGCCGCAAACGCGCCAGATAGCGCAGCCCCGCTACCGCCCGGCTGCCGTACCAGGAGCAATGTTCGCCATCCACCGCCTGCACCGGCCGGCCGGACAAGGTAGCCACCTCGGCCAGATGCACCACGCCAAAGCGATAAGGCTCGGACGACAACAACACCCGCTGCACCTCGCCCAGCCAGGGCGCCCGCCAGTCGATCTCCGGATAGCGCGGCTCGACTGCCGCCGGCAGTGTCTGCCAGCCCACTGCCGCCAGCATGGCCGCGATGTAAGTCGTCGGCGATACCGCCATCCAGGGGTGACGCCAGATCAGGTAGAGCACCTGCTCCGGCGGCAGCGCGGCGGCGGTGGCGGCAGCTTCGGCCATGGCGGCCTCCAGCGCCTGCGTCAGCGCGGTGGCTTCCTGCATGCGGTCGAAGACGCCGCCGAACAAGCGATACAGGCCGAAGTTGTCCGCCGGCACGCAGGGGTGGGTAACGATCACCGTCGGCACGAAGGCAGCCAGCGCCTCCACCGTCTCGCGCCGGTTCTCGTCGATGTTCACCACCAGGTGGGTAGGCGCCAGCGCCCGTACCGCGTCCAGCTTCACATCCTTGGTGCCGCCGACCTTGGGAATGCGCCGCAGGGTGTCGCGCGGATGGATGCAGAAACCGGTGCGCCCCACCAGCCGGTCGGCCAGGCCAAGCTCGCACAGCAGTTCGGTCAGAGACGGCACCAGGGAGACGATGCGCGGCGCGCCGCTAGCCGGCGTATGCACCTGGCCCAGGGCGTCCAGCAGTGCTTCGCTCATGGCGTGGCCTCGCGGTTCGGGGAGGCATCATTCTGTCGGGCAGGACGCGTCTCGGCCACCGCCCGCTCGATCCAGCCGCCCGAGAACGAAGCGGGAAGGCCTCAATCGCCCAGCGCAACGCCTTCGCGCCGCGGGTCGGCGCCGCCGCTCAGGCCGCGCTCGTCGATCAGGATGCCGTGCAGGCCGCTGGGCTGGTCGCCCACGCTCACCGTGTGCCCCAGGGCGCGCAGCTCGTCCGCCAGCGACGCCCGCGCGGTGCCGCGCTCCAGCTCGGTCTGGCGGTTGCGGCTGCCCATGTTCGGCAGCGCGATGGCCTGCTGCACATCCAGCCCCCAGTCGAGCACCCCGACCAGCGTCTTGGCGACGTAGTTGATGATGGCCGATCCGCCGGGCGACCCGATCAGCAGATAGGGCTGCTCGCCGCGGAACACCATCATCGGAGCCATCGCGCTGCGCGGCCGCTTGCCGGGCTGCACCCGGTTGGCGATGGGGCGGCCTTCGGCATCCCGCGGCGGCAGCGAGAAATCGGTGAGCTGGTTGTTGAGCAGGAAACCACGCACGAAGATCTTGCTGCCGAAGGCGGCTTCTATGGTGGTCGTCATGCTCAGCGCGTTACCCTCGCCGTCCACCGCAACGAGATGGCTGGTGGAGGGCTGCTCGGCGGTGGCGTCCTCGCCCACCGCGAGCACCACGCCAGCCGGCCTGCCGGGCGCCGCGCGCCCCATGCTGCGGCGAGGAGAGATCAGCGCCGCGCGGGTGGCGAGATAGTCGGCGGCCAGCAGCCCGGCCACCGGCACCGCGACGAAGTCCGGATCGGCGACATAGCGCTCGCGGTCGGCATAGGCCAGGCGGCCGGCTTCGGCAAAGTAATGCACCGCTGGCGCCGAATCCGGCGCCAGCCGTGCCATCGGCTGCGGCTCCAGCATGCCCAGCATCTGCAGCACCGCCAGCGGCCCGGAACTGGGCGGCGGCGGGCCACACAGGCGGTAGCCGCGGTAATTGCCGCACAGGGGTTCTCGTTCCAGCGCGCGATAGGCGGCAAGATCGGCTGCGGCCAGATCGCCGGGGCGGGGGTGCGCCTGCACCGCGGCGACGATGTCATCGGCGATGGCGCCCCTGTAGAAGGCATCCGCGCCCTCTACCGCCACCCGGCGCAGCACCTCGGCAAGGGCCGGATTGCGCAGGCGATGCCCTATCGGCAAGGGCCGGCCGTCACCGTCCAGGAAATAGGCGGCGGCTGCCGGCTGCTCCGCCAGCTCCGGCGTGGCGGCGATCAAGGCATGCAGGCGCGGCGACACCGGAAAGCCCTCCTCGGCGAGCTTGATGGCAGGCGCGAGCAGCGCCGCCCACGGCAGGCGGCCGTGCTGGCGATGAGCCAGTTCCAGCGCCCGCAACAGCCCGGGCGTGCCGACCGACAGGCCGCTGTTCATCGCCGCACGGAAGGGCAAGGCGCGGCCCTCCGGCGCAAAGCGGTCCTCGCGCGCGGTAGCCGGTGCTGTCTCGCGGCCGTCGATCACGCTGAGGCGCTTGTCCGCCGCCCGCCAGTGCAGCAGGAATCCACCGCCCCCGATGCCGGAGGACTGCGGCTCCACCAGGTTCAGCACCAGCTGCATGGCGATGCCGGCATCCACCGCGCTACCCCCCTGCCTCAGCATCGCCAGCCCTGCCTGCGCCGCCAGCGGATGCGCAGCCACCACCATGTGGCGCTGGGCGCGCACCAACTCCTTGGCGACGGCGGCGGTGGCCGGCTCCGGATGGCGCGATGCGTCCGCAGCGGGGGCCGCCAGGGGCGACAGCGCCAGCGTCAGAAGCAGGCAGCGGATGGCGAGGGAGAGAGGCGTCACGGAGCGCATCTTCCGCGGCGGGGAACAGCGCGCATGATGGCGCGGAATTTTCTCCGCGGCCACGGAAAGAGGGGTGGATCGCGATTGCTGCGGGGCAGGCGCACCAGGCCTGGCCTGCTCTCAGGGACGCAGGCCATTCAAGCTCCGCCCCTCCAACGAGGAGAGAGAACAGATCTCCCCTCGCCGAAGCGCACTGTCCCTAGACCAGCGAGCGCCCCAGCACGATCTCCACCGCTTCCCGTTCGGTGATGCGCACGCTGGCGTTCACGATGACATGCGTCACCAGCCAGTCCTGCAGGCGGAACAGACCATCGTCCTTCATCTCGATGAACTGGCAGCCGGCCATTCCGCCCTCCGGCGAGGCGGAGTGGCTGACCACGGTGGCGATGCCGCGGATCTCGTCCGGCACGCCCTCGCGCACCAGCGTGAAGGGGAAAGGCTGGCCGGCCGGCGGCGGCGTGGTCGCCGGCATGGAGAAGCCTTCCAGGGAAAGATCGTTGAGCGCGATGCGTTCGCCGTCCAGCATCACCCAGAAGCAGGGCTCGCCCCGACGCAACGCCAGGAAACGCTGACGGCCCCGCCGTTCCTGTGCATCGTTGGTCATCGCAGTCGTCATGCTGGTCGATCTCCGTCGCTCGGAATGCTATGCATATTAGTCAATTGGTCATAACCGGCTGCGGGCATGGATCACGCCGGCGCTTACAGCGGCAGGCCCCGCGGCTTGCGGCCGGCGCGGGAGAAGGCAGCATCGAAGCAGGCGTTGGGCAGCAGGCGCAGCAGCTTGGCGACCACGCCCATCTGCCAGGGCACCACGCTGTAGCTGCGGCCAGCGGCGATCACCCTGGCGATGCGGCGCGCCGCCTCGTCGGCCGGCAGCAGGAAGGGCATGGGGTAGGAATTCACCGCCGTCATCGGCGTTTCGACATAGCCGGGCGCCACGGTACACACCCGCAGGCCGCTGCCATGCAACTCCACCCGCAGGCTTTCCAGATAGGCGATGGCCGCCGCCTTGGAGGCGCTGTAGGCGCCGGCGCCGGGCAGACCCCGGATGCCGGCGACCGAGGCGATGCCCACCAGCCGGCCCTTGCCGCGGCTACGCATGGCGGGCAGGAAGGGCTGGAAGGTGGCGACCATGCCGAGCACGTTGGTCCGCAGCACCTTGTCGAAGGCATCCAGGTCTTCGGCGTATTCGGTCAACGTGCCGACGGAGACGCCGGCGTTGGCGATGACGATGTCCGGCGTGCCGGCCTGGGCGGTGAAGGCGGCAGCCGCCGCGCGCATCGCCGCCGCATCGCCGACGTCGGCGACGTGCACGGTGTGGCTGATGCCGGGTGCCGCCGGCAGCGCGGCCCGCAGCGCTTCCAATCTGTCGGCCCGGCGGGCGACCAGGCCGACGGTGGCGCCGGCGGCGGCGTAGTGCTGCGCCAGCGCGGCGCCCAAGCCGCTAGAGGCGCCGGTGAGGAAGACGCGCGCCCCGGCCGGGGAAAGCGTGGACACGGGGCGCGAAGGGGGATCAGCCGCGGCTGCGGACGATGAGCTGATCCACCGTCTTCAGCAGGTTGTCGTAGCCGCCGGCGGTGCTGGCGGAGGCCAGGTAGCGGCCATTCACCGCCATCAGCGGCACACCGTTCACCCGGTAGCTGGTGGCGATCTGGGCAAGGCGGGACAGGCGCGACTGCACGCCGAAGGACTTCCAGGCTTCGTTGAACTTGGCCTTGTCGATGCCCCGCTTGGCCACCCACTCCAGCAGCACCGCTTCGTCGTGCAGCGGCACGCGGTCTTCATGCAGGGCGGCGAACACCGCGGCGTGCTGGCGGTTCACCTCGCCCAGCGCTTCCAGGGTGACGTAGAGCTTGGCGTAGGCGGTCCAGTCCGGGCGGTTGAAGGTGATGGGCACGCGGATGAAGTTCACATCCGCCGGCAGAGCCTTCACCCAGCGCTCCAGCAGCGGCTCGAAATCGTGGCAATGCGGGCAGCCGTAGGAGAAGAACTCGATGACTTCCACCTTGCCCTGGACTTCCGTCGGCACCGGCGTGGGCAGGGTGCGGAAGGAAGCGCCTCCGGTGCTGTCCGCCGCCAGAACGGTTGCGGCGGGGCTGGCGAGAACGGCGAGGGCGGCGAGCTGTTGCAGGGCGGTGCGGCGATTCATGGGGGACTCCCGGGTCAATGACGAGACTCAGACGTGGGATGGACGCCGGCGTTCCGTGGAACGCCGGCGATTTTCGGCCGGCTCCGGTTGGGGCTCAGGGGCCGGTACGGCTGACGGTGGCGTTGAAGCCGGCCTCGGCCAGGCGGGAACGCACCGGGTTCATCTCTTCCGGCTTGCTGAAGGGGCCGACGCGCACCCGGTGGATGGTGCGGCCATCCGGCAGCTGGCCGCGCTGGGCGCTGGCCTCGATGCCGGCCAGCGCCAGCCTGGCCTTGAGGTTATCCGCCTCGGACGGATTCTCGAAGGCGCCGATCTGCAGGTAGATGCGCTCCAGCGGCTTCTCCGGCGTGGGCGCGGCCACCGGCGGCACCTGCACCGCGGCCGGCTGCACCGGGGCCTGCTGGCTGGGCACGTTGTCGCCCTGCGGCAGGATCTTGTAGAACTCGAAGTCCTGCTTCACCACCGGCCGGTCGCCCGGCTTGCCCGGCAGTGCGGCCGGCGCCTGCTCACCGCCGGGCAGCCGCTGCGGCGAAGACGGCGGCACCGCCTGGAAGGGGTTCGCCCGGGTGAAGTACCAGGCCGCGCCGGCGGCGATCAGCGCGCCGATGACCAGGCCGATGAAGATGCCGATCAGGGTGCTGCCGCCGACTACGCGCCGCACCAGATCGCCTTCTACCTGAAGGAC
>NZ_WUEI01000127.1 GCF_012911025.1 Azoarcus sp. TTM-91
GCGCGGGGTGGGGCGCTGGCGGTTGCGCCGCCCGGAGGGCCGGCGCACCCTGCCTGCGCCCGGGCGGCGCGCAGTCCCCTAAACTGCCGGCCCTATCGGCATCGTCGGCGGGCCGGCATGCGAATCCGGATGAAGGTGGGCGGACATGGACGGCAACAGTGAAATGGGCGCATCGGCGCGGGCGCATGGGCAGCCGGGGCAGCCGGGGCAGCCGGGGCAGGATGGGGAGCCCTATCCGCTTGTCATCATAGGCGCCGGCGCGCTCGGCCTCAGCATCGGCGCCCGGCTTGCGCGGCGGATGGCGGTGGCGCTGGTGGCGTCCTCGCCGGCGCGCGCGGCCGGGTTGCGGGCCGGTGTGCAGGTGGATGGCAGCAACTGGCGGCCGGACGCCTGGTCGGCGCCGCGCTTGCCGCGAGCGGAGTGGGCCCTGCTGCTGGTGAAGGCCGGCGACACCGCCGCCGCGGCCGGCGCGGCGGCTGCCATGGGAGTGCGCGGCCTGCTGTCGCTGCAGAACGGGCTGGTGGAAACCCGGCTGCGGGAGGCAGCGCCCGGGGTGCCGCTGGTGGGCCAGGGCATCACCACCATGGGCGCGCACCGCAATGGCGGGGCGGTGACCCTGGTGGGCTGCGGTGAAACGCTGCTGCCGCCCGGCTTCGAGGTGCTGGCGCGCTGGCTTGATGAAGCCGGTTTTCCGGCGCGGGTGGAACCGGAGATCGCCGCCGCCCGCCTGGCCAAGCTGCTGGTGAACCTCGCCCTCAATCCGCTGACGGCGGTATTCCGGGTGCCTACCGGCGCTCTGCTGGAAGCGCCCTATCCGCCCTATGTGGAGGCGCTGGTGGCCGAAGCCTGGCCGGTGCTGCGGCGTGCCGGCCTGACGCTGGACGAAGCGCAGGCGCGGGAACGGGTGTGGGCGGTGGTGCGGGCCACCGCCGCCAACCGCACCAGCATGCTGCAGGACCTGCTGGCGGGCCGCCGCACCGAACTGGATGCCATTACCGGCGTGCTGCTGCACATGGCGCAAGCGCAGGGCGCCGAAGTGCCCACCCACAGGGCGCTGCACCGGCTGGTGTGCCTGCAGGAGGCCGCCTTCGCGGAGAGCCGCCCGCCGGCTTGAAGGCGGCGACGACGGCCTGGCCGTCGCGGCCGTTGTCGGAAATATCGCGCCGGGCGGTGATCCTGGAGTGCCGATTTCCCCGCGGCGTGATCCATGCCACATGCCGATGTATTTCCCGAAAAGTACCATCGCAGGCAATTGACCACTTTCACAGCGAGGTATTCGGCGGGCTCCCGCGGCGCGGGGCCAGCCGGCAAGCGATGGCCGCTTACCGCAAAAGAAGAAAAAAGCAGGGCGTGATCGCCCTGGCGATGCAATCGGACTGGCGGCTTTCCGCCTTTCTTTCCGCCTGCTGCCTGTTTGCCGGCACCGTTGTCCTGCCAAGCTATGCCGCCGGCCATCCGCTGCTGCAGCCGATCTTCAACATGCTGGCGCTGCCGGCCTGGGTGCTGGCCTTCCTGTTTGCGGCCATCGCGGTGATCCGCTTCCTCGGCCGGCCGCCCGCCAGTGCTGGCGGTGCGGACGCGCTGTCCGCCGGCGCTGCCTTCCGCGACCAGACGCAGGCACGGCCGCCAGTGTCTGCAGGAGGCGGGAGCGCTGGCGGAAAGACGACCGCGGAGCTGGGGCGCGCGGCAAGCGCCCCAGCTGAGGGCCCGGTGGCCGAGCCACCACCGGAGCGGCCGCCGCGGCCTACCGCCTGGTCGCTGGCGGTGCTGGACCAGGTGGAGTGGAAGCGCTTCGAGGATCTGTGCTGCGCCTTCTACCGCGAGAAGGGGATTGCTGCCCGGACCACGGTGCTGGGCGCGGACGGCGGGGTGGACATCCGCCTGTTCCAGGACGATGCCGACGCCAGCCGGGCGACCGCAGTGGTCCAGTGCAAGGCGCTGAGCCGGCCGGTGGGCGTGGCCACGGTGCGGGAGTTGCGCGGCGTGATGGCGCACGAGAAGGTGGACAAGGGCTTCTTCATGGCGCCGCGCGGTTTCAGCCCGGAGGCGCGTGCCTTTGCCGCCGAGAATCGCATCACCCTGGTGGATGGCAGGCTCTTCCTCGCCATGTTGCAGCGGCTGCCGGAGAAAGCGTCCGCCCGCCTGCTGGCGCTGGCGACCGAGGGCGACTGGACCACGCCCAGCTGCCCGCAATGCGGCGACAAGATGATCGCCCGCGAGAGCGCGCGCGGCGCCTTCTGGGGTTGCCGCCGCTTTCCCGGCTGCCGGGGCAGGCTGCCGATGCGGCGGCTGGTGCAGGAAGAGACCGTCTAGGCTTCCTGCCGCGATGCTGCCTGGCGGGGCCGCCCCGGTAAGGGGCGGCGCATCCGTCCCTGAGTTTTCCCACCCGCGCAAGCTGAAGCCGGGCCACATGCGGGCAGCCGCCAGGGGCGACCGCCACGCGGCCTGCTCCGGGGCGCTTGGGATTTCGCGCACCGCGCTCTTCCTCTCCCTGTTTTGACCAGCCCCAGCCTCATGGTGAAATGGCGGCGGGCGTGCCGCCCTTGCGCGCCGTCAGGCCACCAGGAGGAGAGTTGCCGATGATCGATCCCGCTCTGTGGAAAGTGCCGCTGCGCGCCGGCCAGGCCTGGGCCAAGGACCGCTGCACCACCCATGCCGCCGCGCTGGCCTATTACGCCGCTTTCGCGCTGGCGCCCATCCTCGTCATCGCGGTGGCGGTGGCCGGGCTGGTGTTCGGGCAGGCTGCGGTGGAAGGCCGGGTGGTGGCGGAGCTGGGCGAACTGCTGGGCGCCCAGGGCGCGGCGCTGGTGCAGCGCCTGCTGGCGGCGAGCTACGAATCGGGCGATGGCATCGTCGCCGGCGCGGTGGCGCTGTTCTCGGTGGCGCTGGGGGCGAGTGCGTTGTTCATGGAAATGGGCGCCGCCTTCGAGCGCATCTTCCGCGCTCGGCGCACCTACAAGACCTTCTGGCTGGGCATGGTGCTGCAGCGCCTGCGCGCGTTGACGGTGATCGTCGGCGTCGGCTTCCTGCTGATGGTGTCGCTGATCGCCAGCGCCGCCATCGTCGTCGTCGGCCAGTACCTCACCCAGGGCATCGCCTCGCTGCTGTGGGTGGCCTGGGCGCTGCAGGCCATCATCGCGCTGCTGATGCAGGCCGGGCTGTTCGCCATCATCTACAAGGTGCTGGCGCCGGTTCCGCTGCGGCTCAAGACGGTGTTCGGTGGCGCGCTCGTCACCGCGGTGCTGTTCGAGGTGGGCAAGTGGGGCATAGGCCTCTACCTCGGCCGCGCCTCGGTTAGCACCACTTTCGGCGCCGCCGGTTCGCTGGCGGTCATCCTGGTCTGGGTTTACTACGTTTCCATGATTCTGCTCTACGGCGCCGAGGTGACGCGGCAATTGCACCGTGTGCATGAACTGCGGCACAAGCAGGCGCAACGCCTGGGCGAGGCGGCGGGAGCGGCCTGAACGGAAAACGGCCGGCTCCTTGGGGAGCCGGCCGTTTTCTCACCGGGGCGTTTGCCGCCTCAGCGCCGGCCCAGCAGCAGGCCGCCCAGGAAGGCGACGCCGCCGGCGATGGCGACGGTGCGCCACGGGTTTTCCTTCACGTAGCCGTCGGCCACTTCGCGGGAGTGCTCCAGCTCATGCCTGGCGAGCTGGCCCAGGCGGCCGGAACTGCGCTTGAGGGTGGCGTAGTACGCGGTGCCGGTCTTGCTCCCGGCGGCGAGCAGGTCGTCCAGGCGTTGGCGCAGCGCCGGCAGGTTCTCGTCGGAGACGCTGCGGAATTCCTGCAGGATGCTGTCCAGGGTGTCCGTTTCCGCCAGCTGCGGCGTGTTGGCCTGATCCATCGGGGTATCGATGTCGGGAGCGGTCGGAGCTGTGCGGGTGCTGGTCCGTGCCATGTCGTTCTCCTTGGGCGTTGAGGATGTAAAAGCCGGGTGAGACAGGCCCGGCGATGACTTCAGCTTACGCCGCGTCGGCCGTCGTCCCTGTCAGCCGGGGTGGATTCCCCTGTAGGAAGATGCTGACCGTCTGCGCACTCGGAGCGAGGCTGCGGGCCGCCCGCCCGAGGCAAGGCCCGCTGCGCCGGCAGGGGATGCGGGCGGAGCGGGCGTCTTGGAGGCCGCGCGGCGGGTATGAACCGCAGCCGCAAGCGAAAGGGCAAAACGGGGGGCAAAAACAGGGGCGCCGCCTCCGGGGCGGCGCCGCCTGGCTTACGGCTTGACGACGATGTCGTTCTTTACCTGTTTCACGCCGGGCACGGATTCGGCGAGCACGCCGGCGCGGCTCTTCTCGGCGCTGCTCTTGGCGAAGCCGGAGAGCTGCACGGTGCCGCGCAGGGTTTCCACCTGCAGGGCCATGGCGCTCACCGCCTTGTCTTCGGCGAACTTCGCCTTGACGCGGGTGGTGATGGTGGCGTCGTCCACATACTGGCCGACGGTGGATTGATCGCGGGTGACGGCGCAACCCACGGCGGTGAAGGCGAGCAGGCCGGAAAGGGCGAGGCTGAGGGCGGTGTGTCGCATGGCATTCTCCTTGGGTTTTTGTGCCTGACCTGCCGGTGATTCGGGGAAGGTCTGTCTGCACTATAGGAGCGCTGCCTGCCGGGAAATGTCCGCAACGGCGGATTAGCGTGTAGGAGGAATCCTGCTTGTGCGCACGGGGCCGCCGCCGCGGCCTGGTGCGCCGGCGTTCAGCGTGGTGTGCCCGGCCGGGTGAAGAAGTCCGCCGGCATGCGCTTCACCGCGTCCAGCGTGCGCAGGATGTGTTCGGTGAGGATGGAGGTCGCCCGCGTTGCATCCCGCGCCAGGGTGGCGTCGAAGATGGCCTGATGTTCGGCGTGGATGTCGCGCACGATGGGCTGGCGGAACAGGCTGATGCGGCGGTAGCGCTCCGACTGCTGGTAGAGGATGTGCTGGAAGTGGCGGATCCAGCGCGACGGCGAGGCGGCGATCAGCGCCTCGTGGAAGGCGCGGTTGCGCAGCTCCCATTCCTCGGTGGTGCCGGTGTCGTGGTCGGCCAGCTTCTGCTCGGCGCGCGAGAGGCGGTGGAAGGCCGCCACCAGGTCGGCTTCCCAGGCGTCGTCGCCCAGGCTGATGGACTGGCGCAGGGCCTCGGTCTCCAGCAGCACGCGGGTGCGGGTGATGTCCTCGAAATCCGCCACCGAGATTGGTGCCACCCGGAAGCCGCGCTGGCCCTGGGCCACCACCAGGGCGTCGGTCACCAGCAGCAGCAGGGCTTCGCGCAGGGTGCCGGCGCCGACTTCGTACTGGTCCTTGAGATGCTCCACCCGCAGCTTCTCGCCCGGCGGATGCACGCCCTCGATGATGTCGCGCCGCAGGCGATGGTAGGCGCCTTCAACCAGGGTCTTGGGTTCCTGTGCATCGGTCGTGCCGGCGGTGGCGGTGCTGATCATGAGGCGGCTGCGGCGGGTTCGGGATGACGGGATTCTAGCGGAGGCGTCATTTCTTCTGTTGGCAAAAGAATTATCGGTTTTAGGTAGCTTGTCCGAGAATCAGGCCGCTCCCTGGGGTCTCCGGCGAGCCGGTGGCAGCAAATCCTCCGGCCGTGCTGAAGCTGCCCGCCGCGAGCAGCGCGCGCGGCAGGCAGGGGCGGGTGGCCGCCGGAAGCCAAGGCGGGCGGCACGCCAGGTTCAGCAGCCGGCGGCGGCTGATTCCCCGCCGCGCGCAGATTGTTTCTTCAGCCGGTAGTTGAGCTGCGGCCGGGTCATCCCCAGCATGCGGGCGGCGGCGGCGAGGTTGCCTTTGGCCCGCTGCACCGCGCGCTGCAGGATGTCCTGTTCCAGCGCTTCCAGCGACAGGCCGGCGTCCAGCACCGCGTCCGGCAGATCCAGGCCGGTCGGGATCTGATCGCCGAGCTTGCCGCTGCGGTCTATGCAGGCATGGGCGTCGGGCACCGGCACGGTGCCGACGAAGAGGTGTTCGGCTTCCACCCAGCCGTTGGCCGGGGCGAGGATCACGCCGCGTTCGATCACGTTTTCCAGCTCGCGCACATTGCCCGGCCAGTGGTGGCTCTTCAGCGCCAGCATGGCCTTGTCGGTGATGCCGGCGATGCGCTTGGCGTGCAGCGAGCAGAAGCGGGCGTTCATCGCCTCGACCAGCGGCGGGATGTCCGATACGCGTTCGCGCAGCGGCGGGATGGTTACCGGATAGACGTTGAGGCGGTAATAGAGGTCGCGGCGGAAGCGGCCGGCGGCCACCGCTTCTTGCAGGTCCACATTGGTGGCGGCGACCAGGCGCACATTGATCTTGCGGGTGCGCTCGTCGCCCAGGCGTTCGATCTCGCCTTCCTGCAGCACCCGCAGCAGCTTGGCCTGGGCGGGCAGCGGCAGCTCGCCCACTTCGTCGAGGAACAGGGTGCCGCCGTCGGCGCGTTCGAACTTGCCGGCGCGGGAGGCATGGGCGCCGGTGAAGGCGCCGCGCTCCACGCCGAAGAGCTCGGACTCGATCAGCTCATCCGGCAGCGCCGCGCAGTTCACCGCGATGAAGGGCGCCTCCTTGCGGGCGCTGAGCTCGTGCAGGGCGCGGGCGAAGCGTTCCTTGCCGACGCCGGTTTCGCCCAGCAGCAGCACGGTGACGTTGGTGTCCGCCGCTTTGGTGACCAACTCGTAGGCGTTGCGGAAACCGGCGGCGGTGCCGATCAGGTTGGGGATGCTGCGCGGACAGGCGATGCGCTGGCGCATCGCCTCCACTTCCTCGCGCAGTTCCAGCAGACGGCCGACGATGGAGTCGGGCTCGAAGTAGGGCGTCAGCTCGTGGGCGTCCGGCCAGTCCTCCACCGGCTTGCCGACGATGTGGCAATGGCCGTCGCCGGTGGCCGCGCATTCGGTCTCGCGGTAGAGGATGAAGCGGCCCATGAAGGCGGAGGTATAACCGGAGGCATAGCCGATCATCATCCAGCACACCGGGTGGTCCACCTCGCCGAACTGCTGCACGTGCACCTCCGCCTCCCACGACTGGCGCCAGATGAACTCGCCGTGGAACTTGCCGGCGTCGGCGTCGATGTCCAGCCGCACCGGCTCGACCTCCACGCAGCCTTCCAGCATGTGCAGCTGCGGGCCGACCACGAAGGCGTCCACCAGATTGCCGCTGCCGCGGATCTTGCGCGCCAGTTCGGCATCGCGCAGCCCGGAGGCGAAGCCCATGCGGGTGAGGATGCGGCGCGCCTGCTCGGCGCCCACCGATTCGATCAGCTCCTTGCGCAGCTCGGACAGCGCCGCGCTGTGCAGCAGCACCATGCGGTGCTCGCCCAGCCAGATCAGCCCGTCCTTGTCGGAAAAGCGGAGCAGTTGCCGCAGATCGGCGTTCTCCGGGTAGCGGATTTCCTTCACGTCTCCTCCTGGTGCCGGCCACTGCCGGGCGGCTGCCTAGGGTTTGTCCAGGGCGGGCTCTGATGGCCTGCACCGTGGGCGCTGGTCAGCGGCAACGATACCCCAGCTTGCACGAAAGTCATGCCTTGCCTGGCCTCGATGCGTGAGGCGGATTGTTGACGCTGTCCAATAATCTCGAAATTATGTTCGAGTGTGGCACGGAACTTGGATGAGTACCACGCCCCGGCACGCAAAGTGACCGGATGATCCACAACACGCCGGCACGTATCGGCGGGAGGAGACGACAAGCATGGACAAGCCTTATTCCGTCCTGATCCAGGACAGTGGCGAGACCTTCGCCTGCGACGGCAGCAGGAACCTGCTGCGTTCCATGGAAGTGCTGGGCCGCCGCGGCATTCCGGTCGGCTGCCGCGGCGGGGGCTGCGGCGTGTGCAAGGTGCGGGTGACCGCCGGCGACTTCCAGGCCCAGAAGATGAGCCGCGCCTGCGTCAGCGAGGAAGAGGAGAAGGCGGGCGTGGTACTGGCCTGCAAGCTCTTTCCAGCCAGCGATCTGGCTTTGCAGGTGATCGGCGGGATGAGCAAGAGCGTCTGCGCGCCACGGCGCTAGGCTGTTCGTACCCAAAGGCCGACGGCCGCCACCCGCGAGGGGGCGGCCGTCGGCCTTTTTGCGTCTGCCACGTGCAAGCCCTTGTTGCGACGCGGAAATCCGGATTGATCATTTGATCAACAGTACAGCGGATTTGATCAATTGATCACTCGATAAAGCTGGATTATTCAGCGTCTTGATATCGAGAAAATGAAAAATATCAGTGTTATCAGAGAACTGTGGGTTCTGGCACGCGACTTGTGTTGTTAGAGCGCAAGACCGAGCCGACTGGATCAAAACCGCAGGAGCCCGCCGATGCCCACGACCTCCACCGCCACCCCCATCGACGTCAGCAGAAAGTTCGTCCGCCTGATAGCGCGCCGGAGCGACGGCCTCATCGAGTTCGAATTCGCCATCGGCGAGCCGGAACTGTGTGCCGAGCTGCTGCTGCCGGCCGCCGCCTTCGACGCTTTCTGCCAGCGCAATGCGGTCACCGAACTGCCCGCCCGCGAGCCGGCGGACGACGCGGAGGACGAAGCTGCCGCCTGGAACTGGAGCCTGCACCAGGCGACGCAGCAGCGCTTCCGCTGAGCGACACCCTGGAAAGAAGCGATTCCACCACCGCATCCAGCATCACCCCAGCATCACTCATAAGGCCGCAACAGGCCAGCACAAGGAGGAGACCCAGATGCATATCGACCTGCGCACAGTGAGCATCAAGCCGCTGCGCCAAACCTACGACCACGTCGCCCGCCGCATCGGCGGCGACAAGCCGGCCTCGCGCTACCAGGAAGGCACTTTCGACCTGCAGGCGACGCACAACTTTCACTACCGGCCGACCTGGGATCCGCAGCACGAGATCTTCGACCCCAGCCGCAGCGCTATCCGTATGGCCGACTGGTACGCCTTCAAGGACCCGCGCCAGTTTTACTACGGTGCCTACGCCCTGGCGCGGGCGAAGCAGCAGGACACCGCCGAGGGCAACTTCGATTTCGTCGAAGACCGCGGCCTCGCCGACGATCTGCCGGCCGCGCTGCGCGACACCGTGCTCAAGCTGCTGGTGCCGCTGCGCCATGTGGCCTGGGGTTCGAACATGAACAACGCCGCCATCTGCGCCTACGGCTACGGCACCGCCTTCACCCAGCCCTGTGTCTATCAGGCCATGGACCAGCTCGGCATCGCCCAGTACCTCACCCGCATCGGCCTGCTGCTGGGCGACGTGGCCGTGCTGGACGAGGCCAAGGCGGCGTGGATGGACGACGAAGCCTGGCAGGGCCTGCGCCGCTACGTCGAGGACAGCTTCGTGCTGAAGGATCCGTTCGAGCTCTATGTGGCGCAGAACGTGGTGCTCGATGGCCTGCTGTACCCGCTGGTGTACGAAACGGTGATAGACGGCGTGCTGGCGGCCCGCGGCGGCACCGCGGTGGCCATGCTCACCCGCTTCATGACCGACTGGTTCGGCGAAACCAGAAAGTGGGTGGACGCCACGCTGAAGACCGCCGCCGCCGAGTCCGTCGGCAACCAGGCGCTGCTGCAGAAGTGGATCGCCCACTGGCGCGATCGTGCCGCCGGGGCGCTGCTGCCGGTGGCGCGCATCGCCCTCGACGAGGACGCCGAGGCGGTGCTCGCCGACACGCTCCAGCAGTTCGACGCCCGGCTGGCCAAGGCCGGCGTGGCCCTCTGAGGAGCATGCGATGTCCACCGTATTCATCGCCCTGCAGGCCAACGAAGACACCCGCCCCATCATCGAGGCGATCGCCGCCGACAACCCGCAGGCGCGCATCAACGAAGCGCCGGCCATGGTGAAGATAGACGCCGAAGGCCGCCTCACCGTGCGCCGGGCCAGCATCGAGGAACGCATCGGCCGTGGCTTCGACCTGCAGGAACTGCACATCAACCTGATCTCGCTCTCCGGAAACATCGACGAGAGCGACGATGAACTGACGCTGAGTTGGCACGCCTGAGCGCGCCGCACAAGAAAGGAGACACCCCATGGACATGCAAGTCGCCAAGAAGAAGCTCGGACTCAAGGAGAAATACCAGGTCATGACCCGCGGCCTGGACTGGGAGCCGAGCTACCAGAAGAAGGAAGACATCTACCCCTACGCCAGCTACGAGGGCATCAAGATCCACGACTGGGACAAGTGGGAAGACCCCTTCCGCCTCACCATGGACGCCTACTGGAAGTACCAGGCGGAGAAGGAGCGCAAGCTCTACGCCATCATCGACGCCTACGCCCAGAACAACGGCCACCTCAACGTCACCGATGCGCGCTACATCAACACGGTGAAGCTCTTCCTCACCGGCGTCAGCCCGCTGGAATACATGGCCCACCGCGGCTTCGCCCATGCCGGCCGCGCCTTCCCCGGCGCCGGCCCGCGGGTGGCCTGCCTGATGCAGTCGCTGGACGAGATCCGCCACGCCCAGACCCAGATCCACGCCCTGTCCAACTTCAACAAGCACTACAACGGCCTGCACGACTTCCGCCACATGCACGACCGCGTGTGGTACTTGAGCGTGCCGAAGAGCTTCTTCGACGACGCCGTCACCGCCGGCCCCTTCGAGTTCATGGTGGCCATCGGCTTCTCCTTCGAGTACGTGCTTACCAACCTGCTGTTCGTGCCCTTCGTCTCCGGCGCCGCCTACAACGGCGACATGGGCACCATGACCTTCGGCTTCTCTGCCCAGTCGGACGAAGCGCGCCACATGACGCTGGGCCTGGAGGTGATCAAGTTCATCCTCGAGCAGGACCCGGACAACCTGCCCATCGTTCAGCGCTGGATAGACAAATGGACCTGGCGCGGCTACCGGGTGCTCACCCTGGTGGCGATGATGATGGACTACATGCTGCCGAAGCGGACCATGAGCTGGAAGGAAGCCTGGGAGGTGTATTTCGAGGAGAACGGCGGCGCGCTGTTCAAGGACCTGGCCCGCTACGGCATCACCATGCCCAAGTGCGCCGAGACCATCGCGCTGGAGAAGGACCACCTCTCCCACCAGGCCTGGGGCACCTTCTACAACTACGGCGCCGCGGCCGCCTTCCACACCTGGGTGCCGGAAAAGGAGGAGATGGACTGGCTGGCGGCCAAGTACCCGGAGAGCTTCGACAAGTACTACCGCCCGCGCCTGGAGTTCTGGCGCGAGCAAGCGGCCAAGGGCAAGCGCTTCTACAACAAGACGCTGCCCATGCTATGCCAGACCTGCCAGATCCCGATGCTGTTCACCGAGCCGGGCGACCCCAGCAAGATCTGCTACCGCGAGGTGGATTACCAGGGCAGCAAGTACCACTTCTGCTCCGACCACTGCAAAGCGATCTTCGAGCACGAGCCGGAAAAGTACGTGCAGTCCTGGCTGCCGGTGCACCAGATCTACCAGGGCAACTGCTTCCCCGAAGGCACAGACCCCACCGCCGAAGGCTTCGACCCGCTGGCCGCGGTGCTGCAGTACTACCACCTGGAATTCGGCCGCGACAACCTGGACTTCGAAGGCTCGGAAGACCAGAAGAACTTCGACCTCTGGCGCGGCCAGGCGACGAAGAACGGCTGAGCTTCATTCACCAGGCGGGCAGGCGATGGCGTTCATCCCGAGGCCCTCGGCCAGGCGCTGGTGAGCGGAGCCGCAGGGGCCGGAAGGTCTCTCCTGCGAGCGCCGCGCTCCAGGCCGGACGAAGGAGGCCGGCCCCGGACGCCGCTGCCTGCCCCAGCACCCCACATCACTGAACAACGAGGAGACCCGACATGGCTGTCGCTGCCATCGGCAAATACGAATTCGAGCCCGCCGACGCGCTCGAGAAGTTCCACGGCGCCCAACTGCTCTACATCGGCTGGGAAGACCACCTGCTGTTCTGCGCCCCCTTCGCCTTTCCCTTCCCGCCGACCATGCCGTTCCGCGCGGTGGTCGAGGAGGTGCTGCCCGGCAGCTTCGGCTACCACCCGGACTTCGCCCGCATCGACTGGGCGCAGGCCGAGTGGTTCAAGTCCGGCCAGCCCTGGCGGCCGGACTTCGACAAATCGCTGGCGGAGAACGGCCTGCGGCACAAGGACGTGATCCGTTTCCGCACGCCCGGCTTGAGGGGGATCGCGGGGTCGTGCAGCTGAGCGGGGCGGCGGCTTGGCTGTGAGGGGCTGTGTGTGGGCAGTCTGAGGGCAGTCTGAGGGCAGTCTGAGGCTTGGCTCTGTCAGCAGTCCGCGAGCAGTCCGGCGG
>NZ_WUEI01000128.1 GCF_012911025.1 Azoarcus sp. TTM-91
CAATAAGCCGCCCCCGCCGCCCCGCTCTCGCCCTTGAAGGACTGGGCCAGGCGCAGCGCGGCGTTGCGCAGCAACAGGGTGTCGACGCCAACGGCGGCGAAACGTGCCCCTTTCTCGCAATAACCGCGGGCGGTGGCGGGATCGGAGGCGAATACGCCGGCGGCCTTGCCGGCGGCGGCGATGCGGGCGAGCGCGTCTTCCACCGCGGCCTTCACCTCCGGGTGGCCGGGCTGGCCGAGGTAGCCGAGCGAGGCGGCGAGGTCGGAGGGGCCGACGAAGATGCCGTCCACGCCTTCCACCGCGGCGATGTCCTCGATGGCGGCGAGGCCGGCGCGGGATTCCACCTGCAGGATCAGGCAGACCTCTTCATCCGCGCGGGCGAAGTAGTCCGGCACGCCGTTCCAGCGCGCCGCCCGCGCCAGCGCGGTGCCGACGCCGCGGACGCCAGCCGGCGGGTAGCGGGTGGCGGCGACCAGGGCGCGGGCCTGCTCGCCGGACTCCACCATGGGCACCAGCAGGGTCTGGACGCCGATGTCGAGCAGGCGCTTGATGGCGGCGACGTTGTGGTCGGCGGTGCGCACCACCGGGCTCACCGGATAGGCGGCCAGGGCCTGCAGCTGGGCGAGGACGGTGCGCAGCTCGTTGGGGCCGTGCTCGCCGTCCACCATCAGCCAGTCGTAGCCGGTGCCGGCGACGATCTCGGCGCTGTAGGGATCAGCCAGGCCGAGGAACAGGCCGATCAGCGGCTGGTCGGCGGCGGGCGCCGCCAGGGCGCGCTTGAAGCGGTTTTCGGGCATCTGCATGGGAGGACTCTCGCGAAGGCGGATGGGCTGGGCGCGCGGCGGCTCAGACGAAGCGGCAGGCGATGCAGCCCAGCGGGCCGTAGTCTACGTGGAAGGTGTCGCCGGCGCGCGCCGCCACCGGCCGGGTGAAGGAGCCGGCGAGGATGACCTGCCCCGGCTCCAGCGCGACGCCATGCGGCGCGAACTTCTTGGCCAGCCAGGCGATGCCGTTGGCCGGATGGTTGAGCACGCCGGCGGCCACGCCGGTTTCCTCGATGACGCCGTTGCGGTAGAGCAGCGCCGCCACCCAGCGCAGGTCCACATCCATCGGCTTCACCGCGCGGCCACCCATCACCAGGCCGGCGTTGGCGGCGTTGTCGGAGATGGTGTCCATGACGCGGCGCGGGCGCTTGCTGTCGGGGTCGATGCGGTGGCAGCGGGCGTCGATGATCTCGATCGCCGGGATCACGTAATCGGTGGCGGAGAGAACGTCGAACACGCTGACGTCCGGCCCCTCCAGCCTGTCCTTGAGGATGAAGGCCAGCTCCACCTCCACCATCGGCAGGATGAAGCGCGACAGCGGGATGTCGGCGCCTTCGTTGTAGAACATGTCGTCAAGCAGCGTGCCGTAGTCGGGCTCGTCGATCTGCGAGGACATCTGCATCGCGCGCGAGGTCAGGCCGATCTTGTGGCCCTTGATCGTGCGGCCCTCGGCGAGCTTCAGACGTATGCCCTCGCGCTGCACCGCGTAGGCGTCGGCGATGGTGATCTCCGGGTGGTCCAGCGACGGCGCGCGCACCTGTTCGCGGGTTTTCTCGGCCTGGTGCAGCCGCAGCGCGATGGCGGCGATGGTCTCTTGGGGCAGCATGGTCTTGTCCTTTGGTGTGGGGCGCCGGCCGCTCAGGCCTTGCGGTAGCGGGCGTGGATGTTGTTGTGCTTCCAGGTGCCGGCCTCGGAGAACTCCTGCAGCTCCAGCGACAGCGCCAGGTAGCGGCGGTCGAAGAGGGCGGCGAAGTGGGCCTTCATCATGTCGAACAGCTCGTCGCCGGTCTTCTGCCGCGCCTCGGCGCTGCGGCCGGCGCCGATCTTGACGGTGGCATGGACGAAGGCGTCATCCGCGCTGCCGTCGGCGACGCAGAAGTCGGTGAGTTCGATGGCGCGCGAGCGGATGCCGCCGACCGGGAACACCCCCTGGGCGATCATCACCGCGTTGGCCTTCTTCAGCAGGCCGGGGAGGTCGCCCTCGGCGCGAAGGTTGGCGGAGTATTCGAAGATGAGGTGGGCCATGGTGCGGGAGTCCGTGAAAGGTATTGGTGGGCGGCTGCGCAAGGTCGGGGGGAAATGGGAGCGGAGGCGATTCAGCAGGCCTTGGCTTTTAGGCCCCTCTCCCCTGGCGGGAAAGGGGACGGCCGTTTGGCACTCCAGGCCGTATTACGCCCCTGCGGGGCGTCCTCCTCTCCCCGGCCCTCCCCCTCGAGGGGGAGGGGGAAAGACGCCGGTGGCTCGGAGGGGTGTTGCGTTTCAACTGGCCTCCCGCCTTCAGCTCAGACCGGGAACACCGCATTGATCTGCCCGGTGCCGGAGCTGCCGAAGAAGGGGGTGATGACCTCCACCTTGCCGCGGTACTCGTCCCAGCCCAGCGCGCCCAGCAACATCGCGGTGTCGTGCATGAAGCCTTCGCCGTGGCACTTGTCGGCGTACTCCGGCAGCATTTCGCAGAAGGTCTTCCAGTCGCCGCGCTGCCACATGTCCACCACCGCGTGGTCCATGGTTTCCAGGAAGGGGCTCCACATCTTGTGCATGAACTCCTCGGCGACGCCGTTCTGGGCGAAGCGGTGCGACAGCGAGCCGCTGGCGAAGAAGGCGACCTTGCCGTCGTAGTGGGCTTCCACCGCCTTGCGCATGGCCGCGCCCAGGCGTACCGAGTCCGCCAGGTTATGCACGGTGCACAGCGCCGACACCGACACCACCTTGAAGTGCTGGTCGGCGTTCATGTAGCGCATCGGCACCAGGGTGCCGTACTCCAGCGCCAGCGTGGTGGCGTCGTGGGCGCGGGTATTCACGCCCTCGGCGGTGCACACCTCGGCCAGCAGCTTGCCCAGCGCCGGGTTTCCCGGGTAGGCGTAGGGCATGTTCTTGATGAAGTGCGGCAGCTCGTTGCTGGTGTACACGCCTTCGAAGTGCGGCGCGCAGTTCACGTGGTAGCCGCTGTTCACCAGCCAGTGGGTGTCGAAGACGACGATGGTGTCCACGCCAAGCTCGCGGCAGCGGCGGCCGATCTCGATGTGGCCGTCGATGGCGGGCTGGCGGCAGCCCTTGTGCGGACCATCGAGTTCGGACAGATACATCGACGGTACGTGGGTGATCTTGGCGGCGAGGGCGAGTTTGCCCATGGTGTTCTCCTCTTGCGCTTTCCTGTGGTTATGGAACTCCGGGTCGCTCTCTGCCGGAGCCGGCGGCGGGCCGCGTTCTGTGCGCGCTCGGCCGCCGTGTTGCTGTTGTTTCCCTGCCGGTTCGCATGCCACCGCCGCCCGCGCCCTCGGGCACCAGATGCCGGAGGGCGCGGGCGGCGGTGGCGGTGACTCAATGGCTCACACGCCCCTCATACGCCCCAGCGCGGAATCGGGTGGCTGCCGTACGAGATCGCCACGTTCTTGGCCTCGCAGAACACTTCGTAGCTGTAGTGGTTGCCCTCGCGCCCGGTGCCGGAGGCCTTGGTGCCGCCGAAGGGCTGGCGCAGGTCGCGCACGTTTTGGCTGTTCACGAAGGTCATGCCGGCGTCGATGGCCTTGGCCATGCGCAGCACGCGGCCGGTGTTCTCGGTCCAGAGGTAGGAGGACAGGCCGTAGGGCGTGTCGTTGGCGATGCGGATGGCCTCTTCCTCGGTCTTGAACGGGATCAGGCAGGGTACCGGGCCGAAGATTTCGTCCTGAGCGATCTTCATGCGGTTGTCCACATCGGCGAATACGGTGGGCTGCACCCAGTTGCCGCCGGCCAGATGCGCCGGCACTTCGGGCTTGCCGCCGCCGAGCACCAGGCGGGCGCCCTCTTCCTGGCCGATCTCGATGTAGCGCGTCACCTTCTCCCAGTGGCCGCGGCTGATCATCGGGCCGATGATGGTGTCCGGGTCCAGCGGGTCGCCCACCGTCAGCTTGGCGGCGCGGGCGGCGAAGTCGGCGACGAAGCGTTCGTAGATGCTGTGCTGCACGATGATGCGGCTGCCGGCGGTGCAGCGCTCGCCGTTGTTGGAGAAGATCATGAACAGCGCGGCGTCCAGCGCGCGTTCGTAGTCGGCGTCGTCGAAGATCACGAAGGGCGACTTGCCGCCCAGCTCCATCGAGAACTTCTTCAGCCCGGCGGACTTGACGATGCGGTTGCCGGTGAGCGTGGAGCCGGTGAAGGAGATGGCGCGCACATCCGGATGGCTGACCAGCGCTTCGCCGGCGGTGTGGCCGTAGCCGTGCACCAGGTTGAACACGCCCGGCGGAATGCCAGCTTCCAGCACCAGCTGCGCCAGCCGGGTGGCGGTGAGCGGTGACAGTTCGGACATCTTCATCACCGCGGTGTTGCCGAAGGCGAGGCAGGGCGCGGTCTTCCAGGTGGCCGTCATGAAGGGCACGTTCCACGGCGAGATCAGCGCCACCACGCCCACCGGCTGCCACAGGGTGTAGTTGAGGTGGCCGGTGTCGGAATCGTAGGTTTCGCCGTGCTGGTGCTGGATGAGTTCGGCGAAGTAGTAGAAGTTGTCCGCCGCGCGCGGGATCAGCGCCTTCTTGGTCTGGCCGATGACCTGGCCGCAGTCGCGCGTTTCCAGCTCGGCCAGCTCCGGCACATGGGCGGCGATGAGGTCGCCCAGGCGGCGCAGCAGGCGGGCGCGCTCCTTCACCGGGGTGGCGGCCCAGCCGGGGAAGGCGGCCTTGGCGGCGGCCACCGCGGCGTTCACTTCGTCCTGACCGCCGCTGGCGACGCGGGCGAGCACTTCGCCGGTGGCGGGATTGAGGGTGTCGAAGCTTTCGGCGCTGCCGACTTCGCGGCCACCGATGATGTGTTGGATGGTCGTCATTGCGCGTGTGCTCCTTGGCCTGCGGCGCCGAACCAGCCGGCGTCGTCGACGATGGTGTTGGTGAGGCAGCCTATGCCTTCGATCTCGGTGTCGACCACGTCACCGGCGCGGACGTCGGCCAGCCCTTCCGGCGTGCCGGTGAGGATGAGGTCGCCGGGCGAGAGCGTCATGAAGGACGACAGGTATTCGATCAGCGTCGGCACGTCGAAGATCATGTCGGCGGTGCTGCCTTCCTGGGTGGTGACGCCGTTCACCCGGGTGGTAAGGCGCAGCGCCATCGGGTCGGGCACGTCAGCGCGGTCCACCAGCCAGGGGCCGAGCGGCGTGCAGGCGTCGCGGTTCTTCACCCGCAGGTTGGGGCGGTACCAGTTCTCCAGGTAGTCGCGGATGGCGTAGTCGTTGGCCACGGTGTAGCCGGCCACATGGTCATACGCATCTGACTTGGCGATGCGGTAGCCGGCCTTGCCGATCACCACCGCCAGCTCGCACTCGTAATGCATGTAAGTGGCATCCGCCGGGCGGCGGCTGAAGCTGCGGTGGCCGGTGTAGGCGTTCGGCCCCTTGAGGAAGACCAGCGGCGCTTCCGGCGCCTTGAAGGCCAGCTCCTTGGCGTGGTCGGCGTAGTTGAGGCCGAGGGCGAACACGGTGCGCGGCTGCACCGGCGGCAGCCAGGTGACTTCCGCCTGGCCGACGATGCGGCCATCGGCCAGCCGCAACTGGTCCGCGCCGTGAGGCTGCGCCTCGTGGATGCCGCCCTGCCAGGCGATGCGTGCGCGCTTCATCGTGCTTCCTCCGCAATGCTGAATTCCAGCGCGCCCAGCGCGCCGCCGGCGATGCGCACCTTCGTGCCGGGAGCGGCCTGCGGCGACTGGTATTCCACGCCGACCAACAGCACGTCGCCGGTTTGCAGCGTCATGAATTCCGAAACGTCGGCGATCAACTGCGGCACGCCGCGCACCAGGTCCGCCAGCGTGCGCTCGGCCACAGGCAGGCCATCGAAGAAGGTGTGCAAGGTGATGTCGCCCAGGCGGCCGGCTTCGGCCACCGGCACCACCCGGGCGGCGACCGGGCAGGCGCCGTCGAAGCACTTCTCGCGGATCGCCGGCCGGTAATAGCTGGCGTGCGGCAGGCTGAGGTCGGCCACCAGCAGGTAGCCGGCCACAGTCTCCAGCGCATCCGCCGGCGTGCGGCGCGCCGCCGGCGCACCGAAGACGATGCCGACGGTGGCGGCCACTTCAACCCGCGCCTCACCCTGCGGCAGGCGCACCGCGGCGCCCTCGCCCACCAGGGTGTTGGCCGGCTTGATATAGAGCACCGGCGCCTTGGGCGCGCCCTTGTAGGGCGCTTCGGCGGCGGCCGCGCCGAGGCGGGCCACCGAGACGCGATCATTCATCACCACGCCGTACACCGTGCCGGCAAGCGGCAGGGGTTTGCTTGTCATCGTGTGTGTCTCCTCAACCCAGTGCATGCACCAGCCACAGCGCGAGGCCAGGCACGAACACCAGCAGGATGATGCGCGCGAAGTCGGAAGCCAGGAAAGGCATCACCCCAAGGGCGGTGTCCTTCATCGGCACGTCGCGCGCCAGCTTGTTGATCACATAGAGGTTCATGCCCACCGGCGGATGCACCAGGCCGATCTCCACCACCATCAGCGCCAGGATGCCGAACCAGATGGACTTGTCCGCCTGGCTCATGCCGAAGAAATCCAGGCCCATGATCATCGGGTAGAAGATGGGAATGGTGAGCAGGATCATCGCCAGCGAGTCCATCACGCAGCCCAGCAGCACGTAGATGGCCAGCACCGCGAACAGGATGGCCAGCGGCGGCATGCCGGAATCGCGCGCCCAGTTGGCCAGCTCGGTGGGCATCTGCGACAGCGCCAGCGCCGAGTTCAGCAGGTCGGCGCCGATCAGCACCATGAAGATCATCGCGGTGGCGTGAGCGGTGCCGAGAATGCTCGCCGACAAGCCCTTCCAGCGCATGCCGCCGGTGACGAAGGCGAGCACGCCGCAGGCTGCCGCGCCGATGGAGGCCGCTTCGGTGGGATTGGCCCAGCCGCCGTAGATGCCGACGATGACCACCAGGAACACCAGCAGCACCGGGATGATGCCGACCTGAGCCTTGATCATCTCGGCAACGCTGGCCTTTTCCCCCGCCGGACCGGCTTCCGGATTGCGGCTGACGATGATGCGGATGACCAGGATGTAGCCCAGCGCGGCGACGATGCCGGGGATGACCGCGGCGACGAACAGCTTGCCGATGGATTCCTGCGTCAGCACCGCATAGATCACCAGCGGTACCGACGGCGGAATCAGGATGCCCAGCGTGCCGCTGGCCGCCAGCGTAGCGGTGGCGAGCTTGCCGGAGTAGCCGCGCTCGCGCAGTTCCGGCAACGCCACCTGGCCCATGGTGGCGGCGGTGGCCAGCGAGGAGCCGCAGATGGCGCCAAAGGCAGCGCAGGCGGCGGTGGAAGCCATCGCCATGCCGCCCTTCCAGTGGCCGATCAGCGTGCCGGCGGCACGGAACAGCGCCTTGGACAGGCCGCCGTGGGTGGCGAACTGGCCCATCAGGATGAACAGCGGGATCACCGCCAGGTCGTAGTTGGAAAGCCGGGCGTAGACCAGGTTGTTCAGCGTGTACAGCAGGCCGTCCGCCATGCCGCTGTTCATCACCAGGTAGATGCCGGCACCGGCGATGAACATCGCCATGGTGATGTGGATACGGACGGAGAGCATCGCCAGCAGGGCGCCGAAACCCAGCAGGCCGACAGCGGTGCCGCTCATTTGGCCACCTCCGGCACGGCAGCCCGCTCCAGCCCGCTGGCCGCCGGCATCGCCTTGCGGCGGAAGAAGGCGATGGCCGCGCGGTAGAAGGCGCACAGCGAAGTCAGCGCCAGGCTGGGCACCAGCGCCGCCACCGGAATCCACACCGGCAGCGATACCAGCGTGGTCACCTCGCCCACCTCATGGATGGAGATGGCCGACAGCGCAGTGCGCCAGGCCAGCACCGCCACCGCGATGGCGAGGATGAGGTCTGCGCTGCCGTCCATCCAGCGCTTGCGCGCCGCCGGCAGGTGCTCGGTGAAGAAATCCACCTTCAGGTTCTCGCCCATCAGCGCGCAGTACGGCAGGAAGGCGGCAGCCGCAACCGCGGTGCCCGCCTGCATCAGCTCGATGTCGCCATTCACCGAGCCAAAGCCCAGCTTGCGGCCGACGATGGACACCAGCGACATCGCCATCAGGCTGAGGAAGAGCGCGCCGCCGGCGTAGGCCAGCAGCTTGCAGATCCCGCTCAGCGCGGCCTCCGCCGCGTTGCGCTGCCGCAGTTCGGGCGGCAGCCCCATAGGTTCGTTCATAGCTGTCTCCTCCGTGCTTTCTTGTTATTGGCCGCTGGCCAGCGCGCGGGCGGCGTCGGCCAACTTGCGGCCATCCACGCCCTTGGCGCTCACCTGCTTGATCCACTCTTCCTCCACCGGCTGGGCGGCCTTCTTCATCGCTTCCAGTTCGGCATCGGAGAGCTGCACCACCGCGTTGCCGTGGCTCGCCACCTTGGCGCGGGTGGCGGTGGCCACCTCGTCCCACACGCGACCGAAGTTCGTCACCAGCGCGGCGCCGCTGTGCTTGTCCACGACTGCCTTGAGGTCGGCCGGCAGGCTGTCGTACTTCTGCTTGTTCATCAGCATCGCCAGCACCGTGGTGGAGGGATAGGGCTTGCCTGCCGCCGGCTGGGCGTGGAACTTGGCCACTTCGTCCAGCTTGGTCGGCAGCACCACTTCCCAGGCGCCCATGGCGCCATCCACCACGCCCTTGGCGATGGCCTCGGTGACCTGCGCCGGCGGCATCGCCACCGGTTCGCCGCCGAGCGCGGCCAGGGTCTTGGAGGCCATGCGGGTGGGCGCGCGCAGCTTCAGGCCGGCGATGTCCGCCAGGCCCTTCACCGGCTTCTTCGCGGTATGCAGTGCCACGCCGCCATCCACGTGCACCGCCAGCACCTTGTAGGCGTCGAATTCCGCCTTGGCGTACTGCTCGTAGTAGGACCAGGCTGCGCGGCTGCCGCTGCTGGCGTCGGAGACGACGAAGGGCAGCTCCAGCGCTTCGATCAGCGGGAAGCGGCCGGCGGAGTAGCCGGGCGCGGTCCACACCACGTCGGCCACGCCGTTCTTCACCTGGTCTGCGAGCTGGGCGGGGGTGCCGCCGAGCTGCATCGCCGGGAAGAACTGGCACTTGATGCGGCCGCCGGAATCCTTGGCCAGCGCATCGCACCAGGGCTGCATCACCTGCTGCTGGGCGGGCGCCACCGAGGGCAGGAAATGGGCGATCTTGAGGGTCACCTCCTGCGCGAACGCGGGCAGGGACAACACGCAGGCGGACGCCGCGACCAACAGGCGCTTGTTCATCTCTTCTCCTCTCTCCTGACACGTGCCTGGGCGGCACGATTACTTAATATGTTAGCAATTTGATCACTAAGATATTAGTGAGTCAACTGCTAGAATCGGAGCCAAGGAGATTTATGATGAATGACCGCATTCCCCGCAGCGCGGCCCGCAAAGCCGCAGCAGAGACAGGACGAGGCACCCCAATGAGCGCCCCCATCGCCCACCGCAACCTGCCGCAGTTGCTGCTGAAAGCACGCGAGACCCTGCTCGCCCACTTCCGCCCGATCATCACCCACTTCGGCTTGACCGAGCAGCAGTGGCGGGTGATGCGCACGCTGAGCGAACAGGGCGAGATGGAGCCGCGGCAGATCTGCGAAGCCTGTCAGATCCTCAGCCCCAGCCTCACCGGGGTGCTGCTGCGCATGGAGGAACTCGGCCTGGTGGAGCGCCGCCGGGTGCCGGAAGACCAGCGCCGCATGCTGGTCAGCCTCACCCCCCGCAGCCTGGACATCATCGGGCGCATGGCGCCGCTGATCGAGCAGCAGTACCGCCGGCTGGAAGAGGCGGTGGGCAAGCCACTGCTGGACGAAACCTACGCCCAGCTCGACCGCCTGCTCTCCACCCGGCTGGACGCCGTGGCCACGGTGGACCTGCCGCCCAGCGACGCACCGATGAGCGCCCCGGCCCGCCGGCGCAAGGCGGCGAGCGAGGACGAAGCGCGCGACTGAACGCCCCGCGGTTCCGCTGCAGCGCGCAATGGAAACGCCCCGCGCGCAGGACTGCCGAAACGCCGGCCAAGGGCTTAAGCTTGGCGACCGCAAGGAAAAAACAAGCGCGCGGCAAAGACCGCGACGCAAGGAGACAGAGCATGGACTTCCCCCGACCGGAGGCAGCAGCCGGCACGTCCGGCGTCGCCGTCAACTCCCCCGCCCGCTGGGCCGATCTCGTCAACACCCGCTTCCTGCCGCTGGAGGTGCAGCCGCGCCGGCGCGACCGCTTCCGCGCCCAGCTCGACGTGGTGGCCGGTGAGTCCGCGCTGCTCGCGCTGGTGCAGTCCGACGCCCACCGGGTGGAGCGCACCGCTCACCACGCCGCCCACGCCGAGCGCGGCTGGTTCAAAGCGCTGTGGCAGATCGACGGCCGCAGCGAAATCGCCCAGGGCCGCAACCGGGCAAGCCTGCAGGCCGGCGACTGGACGGTGTACGACACCGCCCTGCCCTACCGCGTGGACATCGACGACGGCGCCCGCTTCGCCGTGCTCCTGCTGCCGCACGAGCGCTGCCCCGAATGGCGCGGCGTGGCCGACCACCTGTGCGGCGCCGCGCTGCAGGCGGACGCCGCCTCCCGCGGCGCCCTCTACGCCTTGCTCTCCCTCGCCGGCAATGCCGCGCCCGAGGGGCTGCGCGGCGCGGATGCGGTGGTCGACGCCGCCACCCAGTTGCTATCGCACTCCCTGCTGCAACAGGCCGCCACCCGCGCCGCCGACGACCGCGGCGGCCGCCGCCTCGCCGAAGCCCGCCGCCATGTGCTGGACAACCTGGACGACCCCGCCCTCGGCCCCGACAGCCTCGCCGCCGCCCTGCACGTTTCCCGCCGCTCCCTCTTCCTGCTGTTCCGCGACCACGGCCTCACCCCCGCCGGCTTCATCCTCGAAACCCGCCTGGAACGCTGCCGCGCCGCCTTGGCCGACCCCGCCCGGCAACACCGCACCATCACCGACATCGCCCTGGACCACGGCTTCACCGACAACGCCCAGTTCAGCCGCGCCTTCAAGAGCCGCTACGGCGTAGCGCCGCAAACCTGGCGGCGGGGGCTGTCGGAGTAGGCCCAGCCGCTCGAATTACCAGCACGCCGGCGTTCCACCCCTCTCCCGCAAAAGGAGAGGGGCGCCCCCCTCCCCCATCCAACGAAATTTTCACAAGCCCTGGGAAATACTCCTGCCGCGGGAGTGGAAAGAAAGCTGCCGCGCTTGCCGGAGCCTTCCATGCACCTGCCTCGCAAACCCCTGAATTGGCTGCTCATCGCCGCCGCCGTACTGGTCTTTCCGCCACTGGGGCTGGCCGGCTGGAAGCACCTCTATCCGACGGTGACCGGCGACGGCTGGCAGTCGCGCGTCTACGCCGACGAGATCGAACGCGTCAGCGCCCTGATACGCGACACCGACGGCGTGCTGCTGGCCTCGCAGGAATACCTGCACGGCAAAGGCACGGTGCTGCGGCTCACCGCCGACGGCAAGCGCACCGCCATCGTATCCGGCCTGTACAAGCCGGACGGCTTCGCCCGCTACCGGGGCGGCATCGCCATCGGCCAGGAGAACGACGGCAAGGCGCTGCTGTGGCTGCATGAGGGCAAGACCGAGCCGCTGTTCACCGGCAACAGCATCGAGGGTGTCGCCAGCGACGGCGGGCTGCTCTACGCCATCGAGGACCGCGACGACGGCCGCCTGCTGCGCTACGACGCCGCCACCGGCAAGGTCGAGGTGCTGCGCGAGCATCTGCAGCAGGCCGAAGCCATCGCCGTCTGCCCGGATGGCCGCCTGCTCTACACCGAGAAAAAGAAGGGCCATGTGAAGCAATGGCAGGCCAGGGGCGAGGACAACACGCTGGTCGGCGGCCTCAACGAACCCGGCTTCCTGCTGTGCGATGCCAAGGGCGTGTGGATCACCGAAGACGCCACCCACATGGCCCGCCTGCTGCTGCTCAAGCCGGACGGCGAGCTGGAGACGGTGCTCAGCCACCTGCGCTCGGCGCAGACCATCCTGCCCGAAGGCCACGGCCACTACCTGCTGGCCGAACAGGGCCGCAACCGCATCCTCGAAATCGCGCCGGCAGACGACGCCTCCTGAGGCGCCCGCCAGGCCCGCAGCCCCGCGTCCCCCCAGGGCTGTCTCTTA
>NZ_WUEI01000129.1 GCF_012911025.1 Azoarcus sp. TTM-91
CCTGCTCGGGCTCGGCCTGGTCGTGGCGCTGTGGCGCGGCCACGCCCGCATGGCCCTGGCCGGCTATGCGCTGGCCTTCGCGGTGCTGCTCGCCTGGTGGAACAGCCTGCTGCCGTTGTGCGGATCAAGGAGCCGAGGGGGCGCCGCTATGATAGTGCCGATGGCGGCCTGCCTTGCTTCGAGGACTGCCAGGCTCACTCCCAGCCCGGCACTCCCTGCCTTATCCGCGTCGAAAAATCCTCGCTGTCGCCTGCGCGCAGGGCGCGGTCGGTGATGCGGCCGCGGCTGCGCAGTTCGCCCAGCGCATGGCCGGGCTGCAGGCCGCCGACGTCCTGCACGTAGCCGGGCAGGTAGCCGGTGAGCAGCAGGCGGTAGTCCAGCGGCAGGCCGCCGACGATCTTGCGCATCATGTCGAACACGATGGTGGTGCAGTTGGCGGTGACGGTGTTGTAGAAGCGCGGCCGGCGTGCCAGCGCGTTGGCCTGTTCGACGTAGGACAGCAGCAGCGCGCGCATGGTCGATTGCGGCATGTCCACCCGGTAGAGATAGACGTCCTCGCCGCGCACATTGCTGCGCACCCGGATGGCGTCGCGCTCGTCGGTGGCGACGATGCTCAGCTCGAACTGTTTGAAGAAGCCGCCGATCTCCGAGTAAGCCTCGCCGCGCTCCTTGCGGATCTCCACGGTGAAGGTGAGGAAGCGGCCGTCGTCGAAGCCGAAGGACACCAGCACATGGGCGATGGCCGGCATGCCCCAGTAGGAGGTGAGCATGTCCACCGAGCGCAGGCGGTCGAGGTCATAGTCGCGGTTCTCCCAGGCGACGGTGTAGTCGGCGTCCGAGCGCCAGTCGAAGTTGCGCACATTGCGCAGATGCAGTCGCGAGCCCTCGCTGCGGCCGGTCGTGAGCCGTGCCACGTCGTCGTTCCAGGCGCGGTCGTTGGAGGGTTGCAGGCTGTTCCACCAGGCGAGCAGCACCGCGAAGGCCAGCGCATAGCCGGCCAGGGCCATGCGGGCGTGGCCGCGCCACAGCGCCACGACCAGGCCGAGCCCGAGCAGGATCCAGCCGGCGATCAGCAGGCCCAGGCCGGCCAGTGGCCACTCCAGCCGGTAGCCCAGCGCCATCGCCCCCCAGGCAGTGGCGAGCAGCCCGGCCAGGCTGAGCAGGCCGCGGAGAATGGGGTGGCTGCGGCTCATCGGGCGGTTCCGGCCGCGACTGGGCGGCAAGGGCGGGCCGTGGCCGGAGACAAGGGGCAGAGATGGGGCAGGGAGCGGGCCGACATGGGGGAGGCCTGGTCTAGTGTTGTGACGCCGGCAGTTGCCGTGCAGCGGGCGGTCGCGGGAATATCGGATAATCGATGGCTCGTGTCCAGCGCCGAGGCCAGGGGCATGCCCGCATGTCAGCGGTCTTGCGGTGCGATCGGTGCGGGCTTGCTCCCTCCTGGCCGGCGGCCTGGGCTGGCCTTTGCAGGGCGGGGCGGCCGGCCCTACATGCCAGCGGCCTCGCCTGCTGGCGGCGGCAGTAGTCATCGAGTTTCTCAACCCGGAAGGAATGGACACATGAACGGATTGCTGGATGTGGTTGCCATCGTGCAGGCGAAGCCCGGCGGTGAAGAGGCGGTGGGGGCGGCGCTGGCGCGCTGCGCCGAGGCATCGCGGCGGGAGGCCGGTTGCCAGTGGTACCGGCTGCACAAGGACAGGGACGTTGCCGGCCGCTTCGTGGTCATCGAGCGCTGGCGGGACCGCAGCGCGCTGGCGGCGCATGAGGCAACCGAGCATTTCCTGGCGCTGGGCGGCGTGCTGGCCGAGCATGGCAGCGGCGACATCCAGATCCTGCTGCTGGACGAACTCGGCTGACGCCGCGGGGTAGGGGGCGCCTCAGGAGCCGTGCCGGTCGGCGCCCGGCTCCGGGCGCGACCACATCCACAGTGCGCCGGCGCTCATGCCGATGGTGGCGAGCACGATCACCCAGCGCTGCGGCACCGTCCACAGCATGATCAGCAGGCAGGCACTCATCGCCAGCGAGGCGCTGATCTTGGCCCGGCGGCTCACCAGCCGGCCGTTGCGCCAGTTGTGCAGCATGGGGCCGAACAGGCGGTGGTTCTCCAGCCAGGCGGTGAGGCGGGGCGAACTCTTGGCTGCCGCCCAGGCGGACAGCAGCACGAACTCGGTGGAAGGGATGCCGGGAATGGCCAGCGCCAGCAGTGCCAGCCCCAGGCTGATGTAGGCCAGCGCCAGCCAGGCCCAGCGCCGCAGCCCGCGCGCTGGGCGTGCCGTGGCGGCGCTGTGGGTTTCCTGCATGCTGCGTTCGGCCGGCGGGGTCTTCATCTGGCGATGGGGCGCGGACGGTGGGCTGACCGCGGAAATTGTCCTCGCCCCCGCCGGCGCCGTCCAGTGCGCAAGCCGCGGAGAGCGGCCTGCGGCCCCGGCGGCGGCCGCGGGTTCGGGCTCAGGCCGGCGGCAGCGCGGCGATGATGCGCTCGGCGAGGGCGCGCAGCTTGGCGCTGTCTTCCATCACGCTGGCGTGCGCCCGCGGCTGGGCGTCCGGGAAGCGCGGAATCACATGGAAGTGGCAGTGCGGCACCGTCTGGCCGGCGGCGGCGCCGTTGAACTGGCCGACGAACACGCCCGGCGCGGCGAAGGCATCGCGCACCGCGATGGCGGCGCGGCGGGTGCTGCGGATGCTGGCGGCGGCGCCCTCCGGCGAGAGGTCGAACAGGGTGGCGGCCGGCTCCTTCGGGATCACCAGCATGTGGCCGTCGGCCTGCGGCATGACGTCCATGAAGGCAAGGGTGAACGCGTCCTCGAACACCGGGACGCAGGGGGCTTCACCACGCAGGATGCGGGCGAAGATGTTGTTGTCGTCGTAGGCCATCGGAATCTCGGGTGGTCGTTGCGCCCCGTCCGCCGTGGGGCGGGGCGTTTGCCGGGCGGCGAGGGGCGATTGTACTGCAGGGCTTTTTCCGGGCGGACCGGCTCCGTCGCCGTCCGGTTTCGCGTCGCTCCCGGGTGCCGGCCCCGCGCCGGCGGGCGGATGGCCGGCAGCGAACCCGTGCGACTTTTTCCTGTCCGCAACGGACAGGCAATGATGTCGAGGTGCGCCATGGATTTGAGCCCGGTCGCCCGCATGGCGGCAGTGATCGACTATCACGAGCGCAGCAAGCACAGGCTGGACCGCTACGCGGCCTCGCCCGGATATCTGGACTGGGCCAACCAGCCAGACCCTTTCCGCCGTTATGCCGGCGTCTCCCGCACGCTGCTGCCGCTGGCCGAGCCGGTGAAGGCCGTGCCCACGCTGGACGAGGCGCTCGCCGGCCAGGTGGCGCCTGCGCCGCTGGCCTTGGCCGGGATCGGCCAGTTGCTCTACGACGCGCTGGCGATCTCCGCCTGGAAGCGTGCCGGCAGCAGCCGCTGGGCGGTGCGCTGCAACCCCTCCAGCGGCAACCTGCATCCCACCGAAGCCTATTTGCTGCTGCCGCCGCTGGCGGGCCTGGGCGACGAGGCCGGGCTGTACCACTACGAGGTGCAGGACCATGCCCTGGCCCGCCGCGCCAGCCTGGACGCCGGGCGCTGGGGCCGGCTGGTGCATGGCCTGCCGGAGGGCGGCTTTCTGATCGCGCTCGCTTCCATCCACTGGCGCGAGGCCTGGAAGTACGGCGAGCGCGCCTACCGCTACTGCCAGCACGACCTCGGCCACGCCATCGCCCAGCTTGCCTGCGCTGCGTCCGCGCTGGGCTGGGAGGCGAGCGTGCTGGCCGGTGCCGGCGACGACTGCATCGCCACCCTGGCCGGCTTGTTCGACCAGCGCGGCGCGGAGGCGGAATGGCCGGGCGTGCTGCTGGCGCTGTCGCCGCGGCCCTTGCCGGCCGGCGCCGGGCGGCGCTGGCTGCCGGCGCTGGCCGCGCTGCCGGAAACCTGGGCGGCCACCCTGGCCGGCGTGCCCAACCGCCTCAGTGGCGAGCATGCCAGCTGGCCGGTGCTGGACGAGGTGGCGATGGCCTGCCGGCGGGAGCGTGCGCCGGCGCAATGGACTGCAGCCTCCGCCAGCGTGCTGCCGCCGGAGCTGCCCCTGCGGCCGCTGCCGGCGCGGCAGATCTTCCGCACGCGGCGCAGCGCGGTGGAGATGGACGGCGAGCGGGTGCTGTCGGGCGAGGCCTTCATCCGCCTGGTGGCGGCCCTGCTGCCACAGGCGCGGGCGCCCTGGCCGGCGCTGCCGTGGCCGGTGGCGGTGCATCCGGTGTTCTTCGTGCACCGGGTGCGCGGCTTCGCGCCCGGCGTCTATCTGCTATTGCGCGAGCCGGCGGCACGCAGCGGCTTGCAGGCGGCCCTGGGCCGCTTCCCGCACTGGGCGGTGCTGGACGAGGTGGCGCTGGGCCTGCCGCTGTTCCGCCTCGCCGAGGGCGACCTCGGCCGCTATGCGCAGATCGCCAACTGCCACCAGGCGTTGGCGGCGGATGGCGCCTTCGCGGTGGCGATGGTGGCGGCTTTCGAGCCGGTGCTGGCGGCGGAAGGGCCGGCGGCCTACCGGCGGCTGTTCTGGGAGGCGGGCGCGCTCGGCCAGGTGCTTTACCTGGAGGCGGAGGCGGCCGGCATGCGCGGCACCGGCATAGGCTGCTACTTCGACGATGTGATCCACGAGCTGCTGGGCATCACCGACCGTCGCTTCCAGAGCCTGTACGGCTTTTCGGTGGGCGCGGCGGTGGAGGATGGCCGGGTGGGGACGGAGCCGGCGTATCCGGCGCGCAGCATGGCGTGAGGGCAGGCCGGCTGGAGTCGCCCGCGGCGAGCGGCGTCGCCGCGCGTGGCGCGTGAAAAGGAAGGGCCGCACCTGGCGGCCCTTCCGGCTTCGGCGCAGGCTCAGCAGACGAGGCGGCAGCGTATCGTGCCCTCGATCGCGCCCAACTCGTCGAAGGCTACCCGGCTGGCGAGAGCGTCGGCGTCGATGACCGCGTAGCCGATGTCCGGCGTGGTCTGCAGGTACTGGGCGACGATGTTGATGCCGGCGGCGGAGAAGCGCTCGTTGATGCGCGCCAGCATGCCGGGCACGTTGTGGTGGATGTGCAGGATGCGGCACTGGCCAGCCGGCTCCGGCAGCGTCACCTGGGGGAAATTCACCGCGGTGGCGGTGGAGCCGTTGTCGCCGTAGCGCGCCAGCTTGGCCGCCACCTCGCGGCCGATGTTGGCCTGGGCCTCGGCGGTGGAGCCGCCGATATGAGGGGTGAGGATGACGTTCTCGAAGCGCAGCAGTGGCGTCACGAAGGGATCGTCGTTGCCCTTGGGCTCCACCGGGAAAACGTCGATGGCCGCGCCCAGCAGCTGCTTGCGCTCCAGCGCCGCGGCCAGGGCGTCGATATCCACCACCGTGCCGCGCGAGGCGTTGATGAGGAAGCTGCCAGGCTTCATCGCCGCGAACTGGGCGGCACCCATCATGTCGCGGGTGGCGGCGGTTTCCGGCACATGCAGGCTGACCACGTCGGCCGCCGCCAGCAGGGCTTCCAGCGAGCCGAGCTGGCGGGCGTTGCCCAGCGGCAGCTTGGCCTCGATGTCGTGGAACACCACGTTCATGCCCAACTGCTCGGCCAGCACGCCGATCTGGGTGCCGATATGGCCGTAGCCGACGATGCCCAGCGTCTTGCCGCGCACTTCCCAGGCGTTGGCGGCGCTCTTCATCCAGCCGCCGCGGTGGAGCAGGGCATTCTTCTCCGGGATGCCGCGCATCAGCATCACGATCTCCGCCAGCACCAGCTCGGCCACGCTGCGGGTGTTGGAGAAGGGAGCGTTGAACACCGGAATGCCGCGCTGGGCGGCGGCGGCCAGGTCCACCTGGTTGGTGCCGATGCAGAAGCAGCCGATGGCGGCCAGCCGTGGCAGCTGCGCCAGCACCTCGGCGGTGAGCTGGGTGCGGGAGCGGATGCCGACCAGGTCGGCCTCGGCCAGGGCGGCGATCAGTTCGCCGCCGGCCAGGGAGCGCGCATGCGAGCTGACCCGGGTGTGGCCGGCGGCGGCCAGGGTTTCCACCGCGGTGGCGTGTATGCCCTCCAGCAGCACGATGTTGAAGTCGCGTCCGTTTGCAGTGCCTGTTGCCATGCTCTTCTCCTGTGTCGCCGGGCGGCCCGTTCCCGGGCGGGCGGCGGACTTGTCAAATCGCCGGACGCGCCGCCGGAGGTGGCCGGCGCTTCTTATCCGGGATCAAGGTTTCGGCCGTCGACGGGCCCTAGAGTTCGCCGCATCCCACTATTGCAGAGAGAAAAATCATGGCCATGCTCCAGCTTGAAGAGCCGGGCAGTAACGAGCCGCCGCGCGGTTTCGCCCTGTTCGCCCTCGGTTTCCGTCCCTTCTATCTGCTGGCTGCCGCCTTCGCGGCCGTCGCGGTGCCGGTCTGGGTGCTGGTGCTGGCCGGCGTGCTGAGCACGCCGCTGCCGGGCGTGTGGTGGCATGCGCACGAAATGCTGTTCGGCTTCGCCGCGGCGGTCATCATCGGCTTCCTGTTCACCGCCGGCCGCAACTGGACCGGGCTGGATACGCCCAGCGGCGCGCCGCTGGCGGCGCTGGCGCTGCTGTGGCTGGCCGGCCGCCTGGCGATGGCGCTGGGCAGCGGCCCCTGGGCGGCGGCGGTGGACTTCGCCTTCCTGCCTGCGGCTGGCGGCGCGCTGCTGCGGGTGCTGGTGCGTGCCGGCAGCCGGCGCAATTACGTGGTCGGCGCGCTGCCGCTGCTGCTGGCCACCGCCAACCTCTTCTTCCATCTCGCCGCGCTCGGCGTGATCGCGCTGGACCCGCTGGCGGCGCTGCATGCGGCGCTGGCGTTGGTGGTGATGCTGGAATCCCTGATCGCCGGCCGGGTGGTGCCGATGTTCACTTTCAACGCGGTACGCGGCGTGAAGCAGTGGCGCAACCCCAAGCTGGAGATGGCGGCGGTGGTAGCGACGCTGGTCGCGCTGGCGGCCTGGGTGTTCGGCGCCGGCGCCTGGGCGGCGGCGCTGTCGCTGCTGGCGGCGGTGCTGCAACTGCTGCGGGTGGCGGGCTGGAACGGCTGGGCGGCGCGCGGCCAGCCGCTGCTGTGGGTGCTGCATCTCTCGGTGCTGTGGATTCCGCTCGGGCTGGCGCTGCTGGCGGCGTCGCAACTCGGCTGGCTGCCACGGTCGGCGGCCATCCATGCAATGGCGATAGGCGCCACCGGCGGTCTCATCATCGGCATGATCACCCGCACCGCCCTCGGCCACACCGGCCGCATGCTCAAGGCCGGCAAGCTAGAGACTGCAGCCTACGCGCTGGTACACCTGGCCGCCTTCGCCCGGGTGGTGACGCTGACCGCGGTGCCGGGCATGGCGCTGGGCGGCATTCACCTGGCCGCCACCGCCTGGGCGCTGGCCTTCCTGCTCTACCTGGTGCGCTACCTGCCCTGGCTGAGCTCGCCGCGGGTGGATGGGCGGCCGGGATAGGGGACGCTCGGGTGAGGGGAGGCTCGGGTGAGGGGAAGCCGACCTGCAGCCACCCCTGCCGCGCGCCCTCTTTCCCCGGCGGTTCCCCGCGAGGGGAGGATGAGAGGAGGGCCGTGGCGACCCGAACAATGCCGGCTGATTCGTATTCCCGCATGCGGATGGACACGGCAGAAAAAGAATGAGGCCGGCGGCGAGCCGGTTGCATCGGGCGCAACCGGTGGGACTCGCGCCGGCCTCGGGGCAAGCTCGATCGGGCGGTGTTTCAGCTGGCCGTGGCGGCGAGTTCGTCGGCGGACAGCACCCGGCCTATCTCCAGCAGGATGACGAAGCGGCCATCCACCTTGCCCATGCCGGCAATGAAGTCGCTGCGGATGCTGGCGCCGAAGGCGGGGGGCGGTTCGATGTCGGCGGCGGAGATTTCCAGCACTGCGTTCACCGCATCCACGATCAGGCCGAACACATGGCCGCCGGTGCCGTCTTCCCCGTCGATGCTCTCGACGATGATGATGCAACTGCGGCGCTGGGCTTCGGTGGGGCCGGTGTTGAAGCGGATGCCGAGGTCGAACACCGGCACCGCCGCGCCGCGCAGGTTGATCACCCCGCGCACGCTGGCCGGCATCATCGGCACCACCGTGGGTGCGCCGTACTCGATGATCTCCTTCACGCTCAGCGTTTCCACCGCGTACATCTCGCCGTTCAGGGTGAAGGTGAGGTACTGGCGGGGCGGCTGGCCGACGGTCAGCGCGGCCTTGTCCTGCTGCTGTCTGACACTGATCTCCATCATGGCTCAGGCCTCGAAAGCGACGAAGTCGTTGTGCTCCAGTCCGGTGTCCTGAGCCAGGCGGGAGCGGGCCTTGGCCGCCGGATTGCGGCGTGGGGCGGCGATCGGCGCCGCGGCGGCGGCCTGCTGCACGCGGAAGAACTGCATCACCTGCTGCAGTTGCTCCGCCTGGCCGCTCATCTCTTCCGCCGTCGCCGCCAGTTCCTCGGAAGCGGAGGCGTTCTGCTGGGTGGTCTGGCTGAGCTGGCCCATGGCAGTGTTGATCTGGGCGACGCCGGCGCTCTGCTCCTCGGAGGCAGAACTGATTTCCTGCACCAGGCCGGAAGTCTTGGTGATGCTGGGCACGATCTCGTCGAACAGGTTGCCGGCGCGCTCGGCCAGATTCACGCTGTCCTTGGCGGTCTGGCCGATTTCCTGCGCCGCCACCTGGCTGCGCTCGGCCAGCTTGCGCACCTCGGCGGCCACCACCGCGAAGCCCTTGCCGTGTTCGCCGGCGCGGGCGGCTTCGATGGCGGCATTCAACGCCAGCAGATTGGTCTGGTAGGCAATGTCGTCGATGATGCCGATCTTGTCGGCAATGCTCTTCATCGCCGTCACGGTGGCCTTCACCGCCTCGCCGCCTTCCACTGCCTCGCGCGCCGCCTTGGTCGCCATGGTGTCGGTGAGCTTGGCGTTCTCGGTGTTCTGGGTGACGGAGGCGGACATCTGTTCCATCGAGGCGGAGGTTTCCTCCACGCCCGCGGCCTGCTCGCTGGACGCCTGGGACAGGCTCTGCGCGGTCGCGCTCACCTGCTCGGAGGCGCTGGACAGGGCTTCGGCGGAGCTACGGATCTCGGCGATGATGCCGGACAGCTTGTCGGTCATCTGGCTGATTGCCGCCAGCATGCTGGAGTCGTCACCGGGGCGGGTGCGCACCTGCACCGTCAGGTCGCCGGCGGCCACGCGGCTCACGACTTCTGCGGCGTAGGCCGGTTCGCCGCCCAGCTGGCGCAGCAGGTTGCGGGTGATGAAGACGCCGATCGCGGTCACCACCGCCAGCGTCAGCAGGCTGATGCTGATGGACAGCACCGTCGCGCTGTTCTGCACGCTGACGGCTTCTTCCGCGGCGCGCTGGCCGAGCTCGGTGTTGTATTGGCGGTGGGCTTCCACCGCATCCCATACGGCGGCAATCACATGCTGGTTGGCGAACACCAGATCGCGTGCTTCCTGCGCGCGGTTGGCCCGCATCAGCGGCAGCATCTTGTCGGCCAGCGCTTCGTAGTTGGCCAGCGTCGTGCGGTCGGCGGCGAGCAGGGCCCTATCCTTGTCGTCGGAGATCAGCGCCTCGTAGCGGGACAGCGCAGCGTTCATCCTCTCGCGGGTGGCCGCCATGCGTTCTTCCCCGCTGGCGATGTGCGCGGCGTCGGTCAGCGTCATCTGCTGCCACACCTGGGCGCGCAGGATCGCGAGGGCGGAGGAAATCTCGTCGAGGGCCACCAGGCTGGGCACGGTGTTGACGTTGGCGTAGTTGGCGGCGGTATAGACCCGCTGGGTCTGGTAAATGCCGAGTCCCGAAAGCAGGACGATGCCGAGGACGGCAGAAAGGATCAGCAGGGTCATCTTCTTGCTGACGGTCATGATGTGTGTCTCCTGGGCCTGGGGGGCGGATCAAACGTTGTCTGGGGCGTGCAGCGCCCGGACGCTCGTCCGGAGTGGCTGCCTGAATGCAGCATAGCGTTTTTATCGTTTGTGGCAGATTTAACCTTAGTAATATTTTTGATGATTTGTGAAATACGACATGCCCATTCCGGGGTCGGGAAAAATTAAGTTTTTAAACAGCTATATAGCTCATGCGGATGGCGTCCGCTGCCTGCTTTCCTGCCCTCTTTGAGTCCTCTTGAATCCGCGTTTTCCGCGTCATGTTCATGGGATAAGGGCGGGCTACACCGGCCGGCGGCGGTGCTGCACCTGGCGCCTTGCCCCTAGACTGCGGCGCGGACGCCGAAAGAACGGAGAGGAGCAGCAGATGGAGATCGCGCATTTCGCCAGCCCGGCGGCGCTGGAGGCGGCCGTGGGCCGCAGGGTGGCCACCGGCGCCTGGATCGTGATGGATCAGCCGCGCATAAACGGCTTCGCCGAAACCACCGGCGACCGCCAGTGGATTCATGTGGATACCGCCCGCGCGGAGAAGGAGTCGCCCTTCGGCGGCACCATCGCCCACGGCTTCCTGGTGATTTCGGCCGCCGCTGCCTCCATGCTGGACGTGGTGGTGGTGGAGCAGGCCGGCATGGCGGTGATCTACGGCCTGGACAAGGTGCGCTTCGTTTCCCCGGTGCCGCAAGGCAGCCGCATCCGCGCGGCCATCGGCCTGCAGGCGCTGGAGCCGCGCGGCGAAGGCATGCAGGCGCGCTGGGAGGTGACGGTGGAGCGCGAGGGCGGCGACAAACCGGCCGCGGTATTCGAGTTGGTGGTGAGGTACTACCCGGCGGCTTGAGGCGGCGTCGGGTCCAGGCGCGGCCGCTGAGTGAGCGAGCGGCGCCGGGCCGGGCAGAGGGGGCCGTGGCCTGAAAGCAGGCGCAGGCGCTGCTGTCGCGGCCTCAAGCGACGCTGGCGGGCAGCCCTCCCCAGCCAGGGGAGAACATGCTCAGACGCGCAGCAGCACCGTCTTCAGCGGCGGCTGGCCGTCCGGTGACGGGAAGTCCGCTTCCGGCACTATCCATTCCACCTCCCGCACTTCGCGCCCGGCCTTGCGGGCGCTGCGCAGCAACTGGTCCAGCCAGGGCCCCCGCTCCACCTGGGCGACGTTGTTGCAGCACACCAGGCTGCCGCCCTCGGCGGTGCACAGCAACGCTGGCTTGAACAGCGCGGAATAGTCGTTCACCAGGTCCACCACGCCGAAGGGGCTCTTGGCGTAGCGCGGGGGATCGAGGAACACGCAGTCGAACTGGCGCTGCTCCAGCCTGGGAAAGGGTGGCATGCGCTTGCCGCGCACCCGCTCCGGCTGGCCGATGCCGGCGAGCTGGCGCATGGCCGGGAAGGCGTCGCTCTTCACGAAGCGCGGCCGGATCGGCAGCGCGTTGAGGCGGGCGTTCTCGCGGCCGACTTCCAGGCTGGATTCGGCGAAGTCCACATTCACCACATGCGCCGCGCCGGCCTTGGCAGCGGCGATGCCGACGCCGCAGGTGTAGGCGAAGAGGTTGAGCAGGGACTTGCCGGCGGCTTCCTGCATGACGCGCCGGCGGGCGGCGCGCAGGTCCAGGAACAGCCAGGGGTCCTGGCCGGCGTGGCGGGCGCGGATGCGGTAGCGCACGCCCAGTTCGGTGGCCTCGCGCGGCGCCTCGGCGGCGGCCAGGGCTTCGCCCTCCAGCAGGTTGCCGATGCGGGAGTTGGCGCCGCTGCGGTCGTTGTAGACCGGCAGCAGGCCGGGCAGGGCGTCGGCGTACCAGGCTTGCAGCTCGGCCAGGGCCTCGGCCGCCAGCGGGCTGTGGAAGCTCTGTACCAGCAGCAGGTCGCCGTAGCGGTCCACCGTGAGGCCGGGGACACCCTCGACGCTGCCGTGGAACAGGCGGTAGGCGGTGGTGTCC